>QNAJ01000105.1 GCA_003641465.1 Verrucomicrobiota bacterium
ACCGCCCTTTGCGCAGTGTGGGCGTCCACCACCACCCGGGCCGATGCACTATCAACGGCATTTTCGGTTTTGGGCCCCGCCGGAACCTGCGCTGTGCTTGACCGGTTCAACGATTGTGAAATCCTGATGGTGGAAAAAAGTCTCCCGCCGCGGTTCTGGGCGACGGAGGGAGCAGGCAAGTTGATCCACTGGAAGAGCCGCCGGCCTGCAGAGGTGATTCCATTGCGACCACCTGGCGGGCAGGTTACCGGGCGAGCAGCAGGCCAGCTAACATCGCTGCCATCCCCAGATTGAATCCAGCGATGGTGGTCGCTTGTGCCAGGTAGAGTTTTCCGGAGGACTTTTCCCCCGCGGCAGCCAGCGCGACGGCAGCGATATTCACGAGCGGACCGAGAATGCCGGCCAGAACTCCGACGGTGATAGCCGGATGGAGAACCATCGCCGCGACAACCAGAATCGCGGCGAGGTTGACCACCAGCAGCAGTCGGACCGTTGCGTTGTAGCCCCACCGTACGGCCAAGGTATTCTTGCCGGCGGCGCGGTCCGCAGGGATATCCGGCAACTCATTAACCAGAATGACAGCTCCCACGAGCAGCCCCGGGTAAAGTGAGGCCAGCACAGGTATGAATGAAACGAAGCCGGTTTGCGCGTAGAAGGCGCCGCATACCAGGAGTGGGCCGAAAGTTACCATTATTGCCGGCTCGCCCAGGGAGCGGTAAGCCAGGCGCACAGGGGGCGCAGTGTAGAATACGGCCAGCAGGGCTCCGCTGAGCGCTATCCAGCTCAGTGGTCCCCACCCGTGATCCACTTTCCAGGCGAGCGTGCCCCAGCACAAAAGCGCCACCAGGCCTGCGGCGCAGGCATATGCCGCGACGCGCTGCGGGGAAATGACGTGGTTCGAAAGAAAAGGCGAACCCCCACTGAGGGGAGTGCGCCGGCGGTTACACGGATCCGCGCCGGAGAGAAAGTCGAACAGGTCGTTGAGCAGGTTGGCGGCGACATGGGCGGCTGCCACTCCACCGAGCGTCAGCCCGGCCGCAAGCAGATTTATCCGCCCCACCGTCACCCGGGTCAGGACCTGACCGAGAAGCGCCGGCATCACTGAAGCCGAGATGAAAGGGGTACGGGCGAGCCGAAAGAAGCTTGGTCTGGACCTGTCCCGTGCAGCAACTTCAGCCCCTTGCAGCGTATCTTGAAGCTTCATGGTCTACTGCCTATATTTCGGGGAGGATCTTCTAAAGACCTTTTCAATTCAACAGATAACGGGAGAGTCTAGTCGGCAGAAGGCAAGAGACAAGCAAGTCCGTCAGAGAAGGCTGCCTCTCGATGTCCGCGATCCGTTGTCCACTGCAGGAAGCCGCCCAGATCTCGCGGCATCGCCCGGCGGTCATCACGCCGGAAGGGCTGCTGCGGTTCGGCCATCTGGAACAGTGTGTCGAAGCCACCGCGAGCATGCTGGAGACAGTCGGAATTGGGGCCGGTGACCGCATTGTGCTTGCCCTGCGGCCGTCGTGGCGTTTCCCCATTGTCGCAATGGCGGCGCTTCGCAGGGCGGCGGTCATCTGTCCGGTGGACCCCGGCCTGCCGGATCCTGTGCTCGTGCGGTGCGTTCGTCTGGCGGAGAGCACACTGATTATCACTGAGACAGATTGGGTGCCCCGTTTTAACCGTATGGTGAACATTGCGGCAGCCGACGTTCAGCGGTTGACCGGTGTGGTGTATCCAGGGCGGAAAAACCAGCGTCCTGTCATGCTCTCGCTGGTACAGCCGGCCACAATGTATTTCGTGGCCTGTGACGATGGGTACCGGGGCATCATCCACACGGTTGAGAGTCACTACTACAGTGCAGTCGGTGCGAATCTCAACATCCGGCTTCGTTCCAATGACCGGTGGCTGTTGAATATGCCGCTCCACGTGGTCAGTTCCATCAGTGTCCTTTTCCGGTGCCTGCTGAGCGGAGCCACGATGGTCATCCCTGCAGAGGGTGAGCCGCTGTCGGAGGCGCTGGAGAGGTATGAAATCACGCATGTCTCGCTGACCCGCCGTGAGTTCTCGGACCTGTTGCGGACACAGTGTAACCGGGACCGTTTTCCCCGGCTGCAGCACATCATCGTCCGGGGCCTGCCGTCTGCGGATGAGCTTCAACAGGCGGAAAGCCGGGGATTCAGAGTGCATCCGTGCTATGGCCTGCCGGAGATGGCGTCGCAGATAGCCGTGTCATCGGACCGCGATGGTCCCGAAGGACGCCGGACGTCGGGCAGGGTGCTGCCGTATCGTCGGCTTCGGGTTGACGAGAACGGCAACATTCTCGTGAGCGGTCGTACCCTTTATACCGGCTGCGTGGTGGAAGGCGATCGGAAGACGGAACTGCCTCGGGACGGATGGTACCGCACGGGGGACCGGGGCTCTCTGGATGAGGAAGGATATCTGACTATCGAGCACCTGCAGGATCCGGAAGGCTCCTGGTAGTGCCCGCCTCACAGTATACCGTCAGCCTGCCTTCGTAGTTGGTCAGGTACCACGCCCCGTCCTTACGCGAAACGACGTAGTCCGGCATCAGAGGAACCTTTCCGCCGCCCCCCGGCGGATCAATGACGAACAGAGGTACGGCCAGTGATCCGGTTCTACCGTACATCCGGCGTATCAGCCGGATGCCGGTTTCAACCGGGGTGCGGAAATGCGAAGTCCCGGGCGCCAGGTCACATTGATGAAGGTAGTAGGGTTTCACCCGCAACCGCACCAGACCGTTCATCAGACGGAGCATGGTCTCCGGTTCGTCATTGATATCCTTCAGTAGTACTGTCTGATTCCCCATGGGTATCCCGTGGTCAGCAAGGATCGAACATGCAGCGGCGAATCGGGGGGTCAATTCATCCGGATGAACAGTGTGATGAATGAGCCAGAGGGGCTGGTACTCGCGGAGCAGCTCCGCCAGTGCGGGGGTCACCCGCGAGGGCAGCACTGCCGGAATCCGGGTATGCAGGCGGAGTATCTCGACATGCGGAACACTCCTCAGATCTCGCAGCAGTCTGCGGAGTACACTATCGTCCAGCATCAACGGGTCGCCGCCGGACAGGATTACCTCGCGGATTTCCCGGTGGTCGCGCAGATAGGCCAGGACTCGGGGCCACCAGTCAATCCCGCGCGGCCTCTTGCGCGTGAAAAGGCGGCGCCGGGTGCAGAACCGGCAATAGACCGCGCAGCGGTCGGTTACCAGAAGCAACAGCCGGTCGCTGTAGGTATGAATCACGTCCGGGAGGGGGGCATGCTGCTGTTCGCCGAGGGGATCGCTGACTTCTTCCGGCGAGCTTTCAAGCTCCCTGCAATGGGGAACGACGGCGCGGCGGAGCGGATAATCCGGTGCCGAGGACCGGATCAACGATGCATAGTAAGGGGTGATCGCCACGGGAACCGGGGTGCCCTGTCTCAACGCCAGGAGCTCTTCCGGCGTGAGCTCGAGAATACGCGAGAGCGCCTCTACGGTTTTCAGGCGGTTACGGAGCTCGCGACGCCAGTCTTCACTCCAAGTTGCGTTCAATCTTGCTCTCCGTTGGTTTTGGCCGCAGCGGCGATTGCCCTTCAGAGCCGGTTTCAGTCCTCCCAGGCAGACACTCAATCTCGGAAAACCGCCTCCAGCAGCAGTTTTGCCGCCAGCCGGGCTGCCACGTACTCTGACACGCAGGTTCCCGGTACTGGTGCGAGTTCCACGATGTCGGCACCTACCAGCGATTTTTCCCGGCAGAGAATACGGACGATTTCCAGGACCGTGAACCAGTCCAATCCACCGGGCTCCGGGGTTCCGGTTCCCGGCACCAGAGAAGGATCGAAAACATCCAAGTCAATGCTGAGATAGACGTTGCGCGAAAGAGTATCGAGTATCACCGGCATGAACTGTTCCACCGGTCGCCCTCGCATTTCGCCGGCGCGCAGTAATCTCAGCCGTTGCCGCCGGGCGAATTTGAATTCCTCCTCAGAGTAGCTGCGTACGCCCATCCAGACCGTTCCCACCCCCAGTTCGACCAGTCTCCGCCCGGTACACGCGTGAGAGTACGGCGTCTCCTGGTAGGTGTCGCGCAGGTCGGCATGTGCATCCAGCAGCAGGACATCGAGGTCGGCCCATACCTGTCTGGCGGCCGCCACCAGAGCCGGGGTGATGGAGTGTTCCCCACCCAATGCCAGCAGGAAGCGTCTTTGCTTGAAGATCGGCTCGGCTGCGGAGCGGATCGCCTTCATAGCCTGCGGCGGATCTGTTCCGGCGAGATCCAGTGCGGGCAGTGTCTGGACCCGCCACTGCGGCTGAATGCAGTACTCTTCGTCAAAAAGTTCTACCTGTGTGCTGGCCTCCAGCAGAGCCTGCGGCCCGCGCACAGTTCCACCGCGGTAGCAGACCGTTTTCTCGTAGGGAATCGGCAGAACCGCCGCAGGAGCCTCCGGATCGGAGGCGGTGCGGTCATCCAGATCAAGAAAGTTGGGTGGCCCGTTTCTCATCCCGCGGTCCGCAACCGTTCCAGGAGTGCTGAGACCATCAGCGGAAGCGCAATGGTGGCGTCGCTGATCACGGTGGCCTCCACCGCCCGCTTTTCATACTTTCCCCAGCTTTTCGACTCTGAGATGGTACATCCGCTCAATCCCCCGAACTCGGGCCGGTCGGTAGTAATACGCACCCCATAGTGATAGCCGGTGGCAGGCGCTTTTTCGGGCCGGGTCTTCATGTTCAGAAACGGATAGATCTGCTGCGCCCAGTTCCGCGGGACACCGCCGCCCACAGATACCAGGCCGGCGCGGGGTTGGCCGCAGATAAGTCTGCCGAAATGCTCGACATCGGCCAGCGTGTCGAATACCAGCCGGCTCCCATCCCCGAACCAGTCCCGTTCATTGGCGGCTACGACGTTCAGCCCGAGTTCGCTGTCCGAGATGGCGGGAATGAAAATCGGGACTCCTTTGCGCGCCGCGACGGTGAGAATCCCGCGGCCCTGCAGGCGCTCGCCTACCTGGCGGCAGAATTCCGCGGTAGGGATCACCCGCAGATCACCGCGGCGCTCATAGTCGAGTTCCTTCATCATGAGATCAAGGATGTGCTCCGCATGATAGAAGGCGTCTTCCGTGATGTAAGTGTCATATACGCGGTTGATCTCCAGTTCCCGCAGTTCCACGTCATCGGCGAATGGATCGCCTATGTAGTGTGCCTGCTGCTCCTCGGCGCAGATGTTGCACAGGTCATGGGCAATGGTGGCACCGGTACAGATGACCACATCCAGGAGCCCCTCTTCGATCAGGGTGGCGACCAGTTCGCCCATGCCCGCCGGCACCATGGCTCCGGCCAGACTGATAACCCGCAGGCAATTCCTGTCGCGGCACATCGCTTCCCATACGTCCACAGCATAAGCCAGTGCCCGTCCCTGGAATGCGCACCGGCGGAGTCCGCGTACCAGCCTGTCCGGCGTAGTGCACTCTTTGGGATCCAGGGCCCGTATCTTTTCCCGCAGATAGTCCTCCTTCTTCACTCTGTCCTCCTCTCCTGCGGCCGGCTGCGGGGTCTGACGGCCCGGACGTGGGCTCCGGTCAACCTTCGAAGTATGTGTAACCGTACAAGCCGGACCGGTAAGCGTCGATAATCTCGGCTCTTTCCGCCGGCGAAATGCGACCCTCCTGAACCGCCCGTTCAGCGAGATTCTTCATCCGTCTCATCAGTTCCGAAGGGTCATGTTCCACGTAGGAAAGGACATCGGCGACCGTATCGCCGTCAACCTCCGACTGGTAGGTCAATTGGCCGTCGTCGTCCACCTCGACCTGCACTACATTGGTATCGCCCAGCAGGTTGTGCAGATCTCCCAGGGTTTCCTGGTAGGCGCCTATAAGGAACACCC
>QNAJ01000106.1 GCA_003641465.1 Verrucomicrobiota bacterium
CGGATATTAGGCGGAGAATCGGTGAGTTCGAAGGGGATATGCTTGGGGACCGGCTGCAACCGTGGGGGTTGCGCTTGGACCCCACACGGTCGTTCTCTAACCGAAGAATCGCTTGTGATGTCCGCCACGCCGTAAAACCCCCTGCAAGAACTGGGGACGGGGGTCTCCGTCGCCCTCCGCTTCCCCCACTCTATGCGTTAACCACGGACCCCGGAAAGTCCGTAGATTTTTTGTCTGGCTCCGGCGGCAGGACTCGAACCTGCAACCTAGTGGTTAACAGCCACCCGCTCTACCATTGAGCTACGCCGGAAGCCGAAGGCTACCCTTAGAGTACGAGGAATGAAGACGCTGTCAAGGGCCGGTCAATTGCCGATCCAGGCACCGGCCCATACCGTTCTTCTTGGTTCCCCGGTCAAAGCAGATAGCGTGGCGGCAGCAGGCCAGTTTCCAGGATAGCAAACTCAAGGGAACAAGCCGCACACTGCGAGGGTCCGGTCCTCCAGGTGGCAAAGTGCACTGCTGGCGCTGCCCAGCCTGCCGAAGAAAGAGGCTGTAGATGTAGTAGCCGTTCTTCCATACGGAACCCCTATGGGGGCCCCGCCTGGCGGGCCGTTACGGCTCCGGCGGAGTGCATTTTTCGCGTCAGCAAATAATTCAGGGCAGGACGGCGTTGCGGCATTGGAAGAAAAGGGAAGATCCTGCCGCTCTCCACTCTTGCGGGTATATCCCGCCGGAGCGGGACAAATACCGCCTGGTCCAGCACAAACCCGGGGCAGCTACTATACCAACCTCCGATCAATGTCGCTTCGCTTTGTCTCCTTGGCGTTCCTTACGTTCTCGACATGAAACAATTTCTTGTCTCTCCCAGTATGCTTGCCCGCTTCCGTAGGCCCTCTTCCCACGCGACGCCGTGGCCTACCTTACGAGATGCACGGCCTCCCATCGGGAACTCTCCGGCCTGCAACTTCAATCCGCGGTCTTGGAGATCCTTCTCAGCCTGACCGTGATGTGATGCGGGCTTCGGGAGTAAAGTCGAAACCTGGCGGGCTCGTATCCCGGTATCCTCGCTTCATACTCTCCAAAGAAACCCCGGAAAGAAACGGAACCGCCAGAGATCTCACCCGCCCATTGCGTCGTCCAATCATTCTTCAGCAGTTTCCGCAAGGCGTAGTAGTTGGCTTTCTTCCTTCCGTCGATAGCTACCAGTCCACCATCCAGTGCATTCCCCCCGCAACCATCAACTACGAACCACCGGGTAAGCTCATTGATGTAGGATTTGGAAAAGACCAACGTGTAGAAGTTTTCTTCCCATGCTGCTATTTCCTTCTCACTCAAACCCGGCTGGGGATCCCGCCGCTTTTTCATCCGGGACGGGGGATTGAACTCGGTGATGTGGACGGGCTTACCCAGTGCTCCAAGATAGTCGAGTGCCTCGCTGATAGCCTTCATGGTGAACGCTCCGGGACCAGCCTGGGGGTGTCCCACGCTGATCGGCATCCGGCCCCCACCGTAGAAGTGTCCCTGAAAGCCGATGACATCCACCGGAGGATCAAGATCCAGCACCTCCCTGAAATAACGGCAGACTTTCAGGAAGTAGGGATTCCTCATCGAACACAGATGGGTCTCCACCATGACCAGCTCCGCGTCCGGCAGGTACCGGTCGGCCATCCGGATAATGCGGGCAGCATTCTGGGGCTCGTCCAGCGCCGGAAACGCCGGATTGTGCCGCCGGGCCCATTCCCGATGTCGGATCATTTCGTTGATCACGTCATACTCATGGATCACCGACCCGTAACGTCCCGCCACGTCGCGGATCCGCTTCTCGATCAGCAGCCACCACTGCGCCGGACTCTCCACCCGGCGGTACCATTCAGGCAATGCGAAGGATGCGTTGTAGATCAGGCAATGATAGCGCATCTGCTTACCATGGGCCCGGGCCCACGCAACGTCGGCATCGGTCCTCCCCCATTCCGGTTGTCCTCCGAGCTCCGGTTGCTCCACGGACCAGAAGTTACCGACCCGGACAAGGGGGAAAAGCTCATCAATTACCTCCAGACCTGCATGGCGTGCGGGATGCCCGCGAGGGAGCCGTGTGACAGGACACAAGTTGGCGCCGAAACGGAACTCATGGTGTACCAGTCTGATCTCGCCGCTGCCGCGCACCGGCCTCCCGGCTGCGTCAATGAACCGTACAATGAAATTTCCCTGGCGAATGGCTTCGATTTGCCGCCGGGCCTTGTCCATAACCATCCGGCTGGCCGCGTCCACGCCGTCAAAAAAGCCAACTGCGGAGTGAACACTGCCCAGCGAGGCAAGCACCGCCAACAAGGCACGCGCCGCCGTACTGACCGAGATGCGGAGAACAGACGGTGGCAGCAATAACAACCTGGTCATCGCAGCAATCCTTCTGAAAGCAAGTGTCCGTCAATAGAAGCAGACTGTCGATGAAAAAGCCGCTGGCCGGCGCTGTAGCCGGAATGGTTAACGCGCAGTGGCGGCGATCCATTCCAGGAACGGCGTGTACCCATCCGCAATACGAAGAGCGATGATGCAGGGGCAGTCATAGGAATGGGCAGCAGCTATCGCGTCCTTCAGTGCGGACAGACGGGCACCGGTGGTCTTGAGCACCAGGACGGCCTCCTCAGCCTCTTGTACAGCGCCCTCCCACCGGAACACAGAGCGGATCGCATTGATCACATTGCCGCAGGCCGCCAGTCGCTTCTCCACGCACATCCGGGCGAGTCTCAACGCCTCATGGGCGTCCGCAGCGGTGACATAGACAAGATAGAAATCCGTATGCGACTGCATCGTTCACCTCCCCTGCCACGGTCCGTGAATCATCTTGTGTCGTACGCCGGGTTTCCTCCGCTCCAAGGACTCCGAAAGTGGCGCATTTCAGGCCAGCACGTTTGAATCCAGTTGCTTGAGAGACGTAATCACCGCGTCCGTTCGTATGTTCCGGCATCGCGGATCATCCTCGCGCAGGCGCAAGGACCTCCGATCACCGGCAAAAAGAACCGTCTTCATCCCCAGTCGGAATGCCGGCTGCATATCATTGAGCATATCGTTCCCCACGTATGCACACCGTTCGGGTAAAAGGCCGTAATAGTCTTTCAATGCACGCAGGACAGGATCAAAGATCCGCGCGGAGGGCTTAGCCACGCCGCAGGCGTAAGAAAAAGCACAAAGGTCCAAGCGAAAACCAAGTCCCGCGAGGTCGCTCCCGAACGCTGCTTCCATGACCAGGGGGGTGTAGAACTGTGCGTTGGATACCAGTCCCAGGAGGAATCCCCGGCCGCACAGGCGTTCCATCAGGTCAGCGGCGCCCGGCATCGGCCAGACCGGATTCGTATAGCATTCAAAAACCAGGGCCGCTCGCTGCACGGCATGCGCATCCACCGTTCCCGAAACCAGCCGGCGTTCGATCAGTTCCCGCAGCAGGTCCGCCCAGATCCTGCGGATGTCGACTTCGGGAAATTCCTCGTCCGAAGCCGCATGGCTGCTGCGGATCATTTCCGGCAGCCGGGCGACTACCTCGGATAACGCCTGCTGGTTGTGAATCGTCAGTCCTGCAGCAATCAGGGCCTCGGACGCGGCATCCTCCCGGTAAGATTCCTGCACAGTGCCCACGTCGCCGGCAGCCGATACCAGCAACGTGCCGTAGATATCGAAGAGGATGCACCGCACGCCTTCCAGTCTCCCCGGTCGGGGACGCATCCCGGCAGGCAGAGGTTCTAAAGGATGAAGAAGCGTGCGGGCCAGATCAACCAGTTCTTTATTCGGCGTGGTATTGCGAGTCATCCCTCAGGTCCGGATCATGAAAAACCTTTCCGGCCGCAGGAAAGCCGACAATACCCGGGCCGCATCGTGAGCTCCTACGGATCCTACTGACGACGAGGCCACGTGCTCATAGATCTCAGACAGCCTACGAGCATAAGTCTCCAGGGAAAAGTGGTGCACGGTCACCCGCCGGTTGTGCTCTACAATATCGGCTCCCGGAACACTTTCCAGAGGATGGGGTACACCCAGCGACCGGCGGGCCGCTCGATTCCCTGTCACGATCCTTACTACGCGGGCCTGCAGATCCTCGTCCAGCCTGCCGAAATCCACCATTCCATCCGCAACCGCGGCCCGCCAGGCCGCCTCCAGAACATCCAAGTCCGGATCGTCCCGGCCGTAGGAGCGGTAGTAGGAGGTAAGGGATCTGCGCAAACGGCGGCGCAGTCGCCGCTCGCCGACCCATTCCAGAGGTACGGGCAGACGCGGATACAGCGCATCCAGCTTCAGTCCAGCCTCGCGGAACTCTGAGGTTATTTCCGGGATATCTCTGCCCACCAGAGGGCGGCCCACTGTCCACGGCTCGATAAACGCGAGTCCGAAGCCTTCGGCTACGCTGGTGGTGATCACACATTCAGCGGAAGCGAACAGGTCCGCCAATCGGTGCTCTGAGGCTGATCCCACCCCGAAGCGAACCGGCAGGCCCAAACGCTGTGAAAGGGCCTTCCACCGCCGATAGAAAAGCAGGGCTGTCGGGTTAGTGGGCTCCAGGGTGGTCGCGAACTGCGCCCCATCGGTCACCGCCGCCCACAACAGGAATTCACCCAGGTTCTTCCGGCGGATGGCGCGCGTAGGATAGAGAACCAGCGGCGTCTCCGTTTCCCGCCGGGCCTCCGAGGCGGGGAGGGGGCGGACCGGATTGGGAAGATAATGAAGATTGGCCTCTGGAACCCCCGCGTCTTTCAGGAACCCGTAGTCTCGGCGGTTAAGCACTGCGTAATGTATCTGGGGCGCGGCCGGGTACATCATCTGTGCCAGCCGACCCAGGTCGCCACCGGCGATCGTGTCCGCGATCCGGCGGTAGTCAGCCGGTCGTCCATCCTCAGCGAAGTCGTGAATATGCAGAAGTAGTCTCTGACCCGCTGCGGCCAGCTCGCGAACGATTCCCGGAAGGCAGGACGACTTAGCCAAGGTATGGTTATGCACGTGCACCACGTCCGGTGTCGCCCCGAGCAGTGCCCGGGCATCCTCCAGAAGTCGCCGGGCGATCCGCCGGTATTCCTGACCATGTGGAGGTGCCTCGGAATAGTTCAATTCCGGAATGACCGCCACCAGCTCCGGCAGGTTGGTCGCATCATCGGGAACATCACCCACCAGCACCGCCACCCTCACCGGGTGCTCTGCCAGGCCGGAAAGGGTCTCACGGATAATCCGGGTCACTCCCCCGGGGCGCAGGTGGTAGTGCACTATGGCCGCTCGCAGCATGGAATCACGGGTCCAGGCCGAATTTCCGGCGATAAGCGGGAACCTCAACCATGGGGGGGCGTTCCTCTTCGACGATCCGATGCTGCACCAGCTCGTACTGACCGGCTCGGACCTGGAACTGACGCAATACTTGGGCCAGCGGGCGGGTTTCCTGCAGAATACCCGCCGAGCGTGTCCGTGAGATAAAAGCCTGCAGGACACCGAAGGCCATCCGGCCCAGATCGTAGATGGACTGGTTACGATGCACTCTGCGATCCAGGTCGGTCTGGGCAAACGCCTCCAGGCCCCAGCGGCAGTACACGTCAATGAGGTGGGCGGTCTCCACACCGTACCCGATGGGAAAAGGTATCTTTTCCAACACTTCGCGTCGCACGGCGTACTCGCCGGAGAGGGGCTGAATGATCGCCGTCAACTCCGGGAAGAAGAGGGAAAAGAGCGGGCGCACAAGAATCTCGGTAACCCGGCCGCCGCCCGAGGGGCGCACCTCCGGACCTAACGCCAGGGGCCGGTCATAGAAAGCCTTCACATATTTTATGTCCGGCCGGGAGACCAGAGGGCCCACCAGACCGTAAACGAAATGCGGGCGTATGTTCTTTATGTC
>QNAJ01000107.1 GCA_003641465.1 Verrucomicrobiota bacterium
CTCAAGCCGGTAATGGAACGCGCGATCCAGGTGATACTCGACGGGCAGCAGGATGGCGGTGGGTGGAACTACAAGTACGACCGGGGGCCACGCCGGGATACTTCGGTGGCCGGCTGGCAGATCCAGGCCCTCAAGGCAGCTTACTTGGCCGGCGCGGATAATCCGGGAATAAAAACGGCTATGGAAAAAGCCGTGGTTGATTTGAAGTCGGTATTCAACCCGGAGACTGGTCGTTTCGGGTATACCGATAAGAGCTGGGGCACCGACGGGGTTTGTGGTATCGGAATCCTGTGCCTGCAGTTTCTGGGACACGGCAAGGATCCCGAAGTTCGTGCGGCGATCCAGGCCCTGAAAGGAACCAAGTGTGACTGGAAGGACCCGGGCAGTTGGGCCATGTACGGGTGGTATTATATCACCCAGGCCAAGTTCCATTACGGTGGCAGCACCTGGAGCGCCTGGAATACGCGCATCGCGCGCACCCTCACCCGTAATCAGAATCCTGATGGAAGCTGGACTGCTCCCGGCGGGGCGGCCGAAGTCAAGGTGGGCAAAGAGACCAACTTGGGGAAAGTCTACAGTACCACGCTGGCGGCACTCACCCTTCAGGTATATTACCGGTTCCTGCCCACTTATCAGCCCATAGCCGTCGAACCGGTGGATGAGACTGACATCGACGATATCGAAGTAGAAGTAATCTGATCTGCGGGCCGGAGATACCCGAGCCTCAGCTGAGAGGTTGGCGCGCGAATTGACAGTCCCGTCCCCGGCTCCTATAGTGTCTGCTCCTTGTTTGCGGTCAACCGGAGGCTGGCAACATGCCGACGTACGAATATGAATGTCAGCGCTGCGGATACGTCTTTGAGCTCTTCCAGAACATGTCCGACCCACCGCGCAAGCGCTGTCCGCGGTGCGGCGGGAAGGTGGAGCGACGCTTGGGTACCGGAGCCGGTGTGATTTTTCGAGGGTCCGGCTTCTACGCAACTGATTACCGCAGCTCCGAATATCGCAAAGCGCAGCGCGCGGAATCGGAAAAAAGCAGCAAAGAATCCGAAGCGCCGAAAAAGGATGCTTCGCCCAAGGACGGCGGGGACTAGTACGCGATGGCACGCGGTGGGGCGGTAAGGTGCAGCAAGTGCGGGACGGAGAATCCCGTGGGGCGCATCTTTTGCCGGGCATGTGGGGCCAAATTGGATTTCTCCGGACTGGATCGCGCCCCGGCGGGTACCCGCCGCCCGGCCGCGTTGGGTTTCCATCCCCGAGGTGCAATCCGTGCGTTGGGAGCTATTGTCGCGGCCGCGGCGGTACTCTGCTTGATACTGGCGCTGTGGCCGGTCTCCGCAATGTGCCGTGGTGATCTGTCTCCCGGAAAAGCGGCGTCGTGCCGGAACAAGTTGTCCGAGCTGGAAAATGCGCTTGAGGAAGGAAAGCCCGCCGCAATCTGGTTCGATGAAAATGAGATCAATTCCTATTTGGCGGCACTGATATCTGCCCGCCGGTTTCGCCTGCCGGTGACGCCGTATCGGCGGATATGGGTGGAGGGTATCGTGCTTGACCTGACGGCTGGTGGCTTCCGGATAACGGCTCAGGTGTCTTGGGGGCCGCTGCGTGCTACCCTGCGGCTGGCTGGCTCGCCAGGAGGGACCGCTGACGAGCCGGCTCTGGTAGTGAAGAGTTTTTCGGTGGGGCGGCTGCCGCTCCCCACACGATGGGCGACCACGGCGGTGCGTACGCTGCGCGGGAACTCAGGCGAGCTTGAAACGGTGCACCGGATTCTGGAAAATCTGACGGTGATTCGACTGGAGGACCACCGGATACTCTGCGGAGTATGAGAGATGTATCGCACAGCACGGGAGATGAGGAATGAGAGATAAGAAGGAATTCTACGGGATCATCGAGTCCATAGACGGGGCCGACTACCGGGAGTATGCCAAGTTAATCGGTGATTTTGATTTTGCCCGCTACGTTCTCAAGATAACCCATGTTCAGGAAGATCCGGAAAGTGGCCCCACATTGCTCGTCGTACGGGTCCCCGACGTGGTCGCCGGGTTCCCGCCGCATCTGTACAATACCGCGGTGCGCAGGACGGCACTGGAGGATTACCTCAGTCGGCGCATTGCCGCCCACCTGGAGGGCGGACTGGAATTTGACGAACACGGGATCGCCCGCAAGCGGCTGTTCATCTCGGCTCCAGGACAGAAAATCCTGCCGCGGACCTGCCTGGTGGTGACCGATGAATTCGTAGAGGCACGGATCTACTACAATCTGCCCGACCGCGACGGCCGCATACCGGGCAGCGAGCTGCGCGAGGTATTCTTCGAGGAATTGCCTATGGTGGTAAACGCATCCCTGATCTTCTGGAATCTGGACGAGCGGGAGGTCGAACAGGCTGTAGATACCATGGAAGATGCTGATGAAATAAGGCAGATGCTTTCTACCCGGGGACTGGTGGCGTTTGTGGCTGAAGGTTCTCTTTTGGCTCGTGGTCCGGACGGGGAGACCCCCCTACTGGAGAATGGAGAGCCCCTTATGATGGACGATTGGGCGGCTCAGCAGGTGGAGGTCACCCATAGCGGAAAGGTGCGCGGGCTGGGGATCCCCACCGGGATTACCGTGATACTCGGTGACGAGTACTCCGGACGCCGTGAGCTGATCAGTGCGATAGCCTCGGGGATCTACAACCACCCCTTGGGAGACGGCCGGGAGTTCGCAGTGTCGGTTCCGGATACAGTCTACGTCTGCACGGACCGCGGCCGGGCTGTACAGCGAGTGGATTTGTCTCCGTTTTTTCCGGGCGACGCCAGCTTTTCGGAATACACTACCGAACACGCTGATGACTTCGTTTCTCAGGCCGCCGCAACTGTAGAGGCGATCGAAGCCGGCGCGCGCGTACTGGTCTTTGATGAATCCGAATCGTCGGCTGCGTTTCTGATGGGAGATTCACGTCTGCACGATCTGCTGCCCGATTCCGGGGTGGTGGCACTCAGCCAGCGGGCACGGCAGCTTGCGGATGAACTCGGTGTGTCGCTGGTGGTGGGCGGTGGGGCGGCTGCCATGGCGTTTGTCCCGGTGGCTGATACGGTGCTCCGCATTCACGACAATCGCGTATCCGACATAACCGCCGAGGCCAAGAAAGTGGTGGGAGACGCCGCTACGGGAGAGCTGGAACCCGACGCTGTCCGCCGGCTGGGTGAGATTCAACGATGGGTGATTCCGGCCAGTATTGATGCCAGCAGTGGTCCGCATGATGCGGTCATCGAGGCCCCTGAAGTACACCGCTTGCACTTCGGGCGGTCCGAGCTGTCCTTAGGCGGCCTGCATCAGTTGGCGGATGCCGTGCAAACCGCTACCATCGGTCTGATTCTCTACTATCTGCGGGTCAGATATCTTGACCAACCGCGCCCGATTAGGGAACTACTCGACCTGATTGACCGGGACCTCAGCACAGAGGGCTTGGGGTGTCTGACCCGCGATCTACGCGGGGATCTGGCGCGGCCGCGCCGGTATGAAATCGCCGGTGTCATCAACCGGCTGCCGAGTCTGCGCGTTCGGGTGGGTGAACCGGAGTAGGCCGGGGGCGCTGTCGCTGACAGGGCACCAACTGTGCGACTCGTGGTACAGCGGGTCAGACGGGCTGCGGTCACAGTGGACGGCAGGGAGATCGCCTCAATCGGACCGGGCGCTGTGATTCTTCTCGGTGTCGCGCGAGGCGATACCACCTTTGATGCCGCCTTTCTGGCACGTAAAGTGGCTCAGCTGAGGATATTCGATGACCGCGACGGACGGCTTAACGCCTCCATCCACGATGCCGGCGGCGAGTTCCTGGTGGTCAGCCAGTTCACCCTTTACGGAGACTGCCGGAAGGGCACCCGGCCCAGCTACGTTGAAGCGGCGCCGGCGGATGAAGCCGCGGCGTTGTACCGGGAGTTTATAGGACGCTTGCGGGAGCTGGGATACGTGGTCCGCGAGGGCGAGTTCCGCAAGCGGATGCTGGTCGAAATCCACAATGACGGTCCGGTCACCCTGATACTGGAGAGCCGGGGGCGCACCCGGCCATGAGACTGCTGTCTTCAGCGGTTGTGGGATTCACCAGGTTCCTGGTGGTAATGTCGGCAGCATCAGGGGCGGCTGCTGAAGAGCTGGCCGGATCCCTTATCGCTACCATCAGCAGCAGCTCCGGACGAATTGCCGTGGGCGGCATCGAACCCCAGCGGGCACTGCATATCGCGCTGGAAGCCGAGAAGCTGGTCGCCCGGATTGAGTCCGGTCTGGGCCGGCGGGTTCTCCCAGCGCGGATGAAGGTTGTTGTGGCAATAACACCGGCGGGCCCTGATGCAAGCGGGAGGATTAGGCTGCGCCCCGACCCATCGGGAGTCCGTCCGGTAATCGAGGTGACTTGGGACGGGCGTACCTCCGAGGAGGATGTTCTGGAAGCTGTGGGGATGGTGATCATCCGGCAGCTTCGCCGTGGTTGCGGCATGCAGTCGCCGGGCGCTCCGCCCTGGTGGACAGGCGCTGGCTTGGCCCGCTATGTCCGGCCCGAGGTGCGGGTGGCGGACTATCGCCGCGTATACACGGCCTGGCAGGATGAGCTGCTGCCTCCGCTGGCAGACTTTGCCGTCGGCGCTCCCCCTCCAACTGGCGCGGGCTTGGAGAAATCCATCAGCGCAGCTTTGTTCGGATGGATTGTGCAGTCCGCCGGAGGACTCCGCCAGGCCCTGAACCTCATCAGTCGCTTTCCCGATAACGAACGGGCGGATCTCTGGTTGGCACGCATCCTTGCCGGAGGAGATCCGCGGCGCCTGCAGTATGGCTGGGAACTTTTCGTGGCCGGGAGCCCACGGTTTACCACCGGCAGCGAAGAACCCGAATTTCTGCGGCGCCGGATACAGTCAGCCATACGCGTGAGTGCCGCACAGGCCGGGACCCTGCTTGGGAGACCGTTCGATCGTGACCCTGATTTGAGCAGTCTCATGGACCTTCCTTTCGAGGAGCGGAGGCTGATGGCGGCCTGGCTGTCGGTCCGGCTGCAGCAGTCCGTCCCGGCCCGCTACAGAGGGATGGCCGACGCAGTCGAGCACCTCGTCCGTTTTTTTCAGCTCCTGCGCCGGCCCCGTCTGGACCGAGTCGCCGCCGCCAGGGAGCTTGCCGCGGCAGGCGTAGCCCCGCGGCCTGGTGAGACGGATGGCGTGATCAATGCACCGGTGCCGGCGCGATAGCCGGCGGCCAGTGGACCGGGTTCCTGCAGGGCATGATCAGTTTCCGGTGCGGGGACCTGGTCGTCCGTGGGGGGACTTTCGGAGTCCGGGGGCGAGGTGGAGAATAGTTTCAACCCATGAAAGTCCGTGGATGGAGATCTGCAGCCCTTGGAATTGTTGGAAACAATATTTCCAATGGTTGGAAATTTCCAGATAAAAACTTCCAAACGTTGGAACTTTTCCTTTCAAAACTTCCAAACCTTGGAACTTTTGACGGAAAAATCTCCAAGGTTTGGAACTTTTGAAAATTTGATCTCCAGCCTCTGGAACTGCCAGGGAAAGATCGCAGGAGCCGCGCAACCCGGGAAAGTACGGGGCGGCCTGTACGACGGTCGGACAGCAGGGGAACTTGTCCCACCGCCGGCGGGGTGTAGTAGCCGATGTTCTAATCGGCACCAGAAATGCGCGTATAACACGCGCCACTACACTCCGGCCCCGAACGACCAACAACGAAGAACCCAACAACTCGCCCTGCCCTGACCACTGACCTTCGGGTGTACTAGGCGATGTCTTAATCGGCATTGGTAAATAGTTCATGGGTAATGGTTGATTGGGGAAGTC
>QNAJ01000108.1 GCA_003641465.1 Verrucomicrobiota bacterium
GCCGTCCTGCCGCTGCCCGCCGGGTCCTCGAGCGCGCAGCAGTGGGTGTTGAGACAGAGGGGAGCGCTACTTTTCGGCGTATCGCTCGGCGCCTCGGCCTACCGGCTGCGAAAAGTGAGCCTGTCGGCGAGATGGAATAGTGAAGATGTCGTACGTCATACATGCCTGGCTCCTCCTGCGAGGTCTATTGCTCAACTGCTACTGTTGTTCCGGGCGGGGGGAATATGGGCCCGGGCCTCTTCCACCAGGCGGTCAAAGGAATCCGGGTCGTGAATCGCGGTCTCAGAAAGCATTTTTCGGTTCAGCGTGATACCCGCTTTGCGCAATCCCTCCATGAAGCGGCTGTAGGTGATCCTCCGGGCCCGGCAGGCTGCCGAGATTCGGGTAATCCAGAGACTCCGGAAATCGCGTTTTTTCCGTTTACGATGCGCGTAGGCGGTCGCCATCGCCCGGTCCACCGCCTCCGTCGCGGTCCGATAGAGCCGGCTGCGGGCACCGTAGTATCCGCGGGCCATTTTGAGACGCCGTTTGCGGCGCTTGCGAGATGCCGGAGCATTGGTGGCTCTTACCATCTTTCTACTCCTCGGAGAATCAACCAGGCAGACCGGGTTCCACCAGGCGGCGATCCGTGCCGCGCAATACCGCAGCCTTACGCAGCCGGCGCCGCCGCTTGGAGGACTTGCCGGTCAGCAGATGACTATGGCCTGCGCGGTAGCGGAGGATCTTGCCGGTGGCCGTCCTCTTGAACCGCTTGGCTATAGTCTTCTTGGTCTTCTGCTTGGGCATTTCTGCTCTCTGCCTCTACAGGAACAGGTGCATACCTATAAAGCAGGAAGGGTGGGTAGTCCAGTAACTTATTCGACTTTTTTGGTCCGGCGCAGCCTGGGTGTCCGGGCCAGGACACTGCAGCTCCAACTCTCCCCGCGCCCCGGAATTTCAGGTGATCGCAGGGAATTCCGGCTTCCCGGGCTGGGGGTCAGGGGGAGCAGAGGGCGCAGGGGCGTCCTTCGTCGGCCGTGCAGGGCCGGCCTTCTTCGGTATTCCGATAATAGCGGCATCCCGGCCGATGGCGCACCCCGGTGCGTGTGTTGAGCCAGAACTGAGCCCCGCCTCTTTTCCCCGTGCTCGAAGAGCGGTGCGGTGGTCGTTGGGGGAGCAGAACCAGAAGGCGGATACCGTATGCGCGGCAGGTCTTTTCCACCAGCTCCAGGCGCTGCAGGGTTTTCCGATGCATGGTTTCAGGGCTGCGGGCATGAGACATCAGCGCCAGTACCGGCTTGCGGTCAGTAAGCATTGCGTAGTGGAGGACCTGCCCGATGCCCTCATGCCACTTGTGGGGCCAGTCCAGTTCGATAGCCCATTGTTCAGTCAGCACGTCCACGCGGCCGCCCTCCACCGAAGCCTCGCGCTGCCCGCCCAACACCTTCGCAAGAGTATCCCGCCATTTCCATTCGGGATCATCGGCGGCAACGTCGACTGGAAGGTAGTCCCATGCGAAGAGCGAGAGCGAAGCAGCGGCCATTACCGCGGCTGCGACCAGATAGACCCTAGCGGCCTTCATTTCCTCAGCGTATTCCTGGTTACAGTACCCCATGAACAGGCTTCTGTCCACGTGCGGCGAGAATGCGGGGCGGCGAGCCACGCTTTTTTGACTTCAAGCGCAGTGCCAGAATCGCTAAGTTGAGGCCGCATGACGGATGAACAGCGCAGTCTGAGGGATCTGAGTGACTCGCTGATCGGCATTATCGCAGGCCGAGGGGATTATCCCCTTATACTGGCCCGTGAGGCGGTTGCCGCCCACCAGAGAGGCGTGATCGTTTTTGCATTCAAGGGAGAAACGAAGCCCGAGATTCGGCGCTACAGCAATCGGGTGTTCTGGCTGAGAGTTGGGGCGCTGCAGTCGCTTCTGGACACCATAGAAGGTAGCGGCGTGCGCGCGGTCGTGATGGCGGGACAGATCACACCCCGCCACGTATTCTCGGCGCGTCCGGATGCACCCATGCGGAATCTGCTGGAAAGCCTTCCTGTGCGGAATGCTGAGACCATTTTCGGAGCGGTGGTCGGGGAGATAGAGAAGAGAGGGGTACGAGTCCTACCGGCTTCGACTTTCATGGAAAGGCATTTGGCGGAATCGGGATTACTGGCCGGCAGCGAGCCTACACCCCAGGAATGGCATGACATCCGACTTGGTTGGCGGGTCGCCCGCGCGCTAGCGAAGCTCGATGTGGGGCAAGCTGTGGCAGTAAAGGCCGGAGTTGTTCTGGCGGTAGAGGCCTTCGAGGGAACCGACGCGATGATACGGAGGGCGGGCCGGCTGGCCGGAAGGCGCGGAGGCGGTGTGGTGGTAAAGATGGCCAAGCAGACCCACGACATTCGGTTCGATATTCCGGTCGTGGGGCGCCGTACCCTGGAAATCTTGAGAAAGTTCCGCTTTTCGGTTCTTGCGGTAGATGCGGGACGGACGATTCTGCTGGACAAGGGGAGGCTGACAAGAGAAGCGGCGGATATGGGGCTGAAAATTGTGGGCCTTGAGACAGACTCAGCGGGGTACGAACAATGACCGGTGAGGGCTCGAGATCCGTTCGCGTAGGCGTGGTAGGGGTAGGGGCCGTGGGCCGCCATCACGTGCGCCTGTACTCACAGCTCGCCGGGGTGGATCTTGTCGCAGTGTATGATATCAATGCCTCGCGTGCACGGGAAATTGCCTCACAATACGGGGTAAGTGCCGCCCGCAGCCTGGAAGAGCTGGCTTCACTGGTAGACGCGGCCAGTGTAGCTGTGCCGGCCGACCGGCATCTCGAGGTATCGCTGCCGCTATTGAAAAGGGGTGTACATCTGCTGGTCGAGAAACCTATTGCTACGGATACCGCCGAGGCGGAACGAATGGTTGCGGCGGCGCAGCAACGGAACGTGATTCTGCAGGTCGGTCACGTGGAGAGGTTCAACCCGGTGCTCTCCTATCTGGAAGAGAATGCGCCGAACCCGAAATTCATTGAGGCGCACCGCTTGGCACCCTATCCACCGCCTCGGCGTGACGGGCGGCCCAGAGGCACTGAAGTCAGCGTAGTGCTGGACCTGATGATTCACGACCTGGAGATTATCCTGCATCTGGTCCGCAGCGAAGTGGTCCGATTGGACGCGGTAGGGGTTCCGGTCCTGAGCGACAGTGAGGACATTGCGAATGTGAGAATCGCGTTTCGCAACGGGTGCATTGCCAACGTGACTGCCAGCAGGATAAGTCCTGAACGGATGCGCAAGATCAGGGTTTTCCTGGAGGATACCTACATATCTCTGGACTACGAAAAACAAGTCGGCGAGCTTTTCCGGAAAGTGAGGGGCCAGATTCTTCGCGAACCGGTTCCGCTGGAAAAAGAGGAGCCGCTGCTCCGTGAACTTCGAAGTTTTGTGCGCTGTGTCGCAGATCGTTCGCGCCCCGTTGTTCCGGCGGAGCACGCGGCGGAGGCATTGCGATTGGCCTGCCGGATTGTGGCGGCTATTCGGGAGCACCGCCCATGAAGGAGATCCCGCTCCTGGTTGTGGCAGGCGAGGTCTCGGGTGACCAGCACGCCGGTGCGGTTGTGCGCCATTTGCGGCGGATTCTTCCCGAGATACGGCCCTTCGGCCTGGGAGGGGATGAGCTTGCGGCGGCCGGCGTTGAGATTCTCCATCACGTCCGGGAACTGGCGGTCCTGGGATTCACCGAGGTTCTGGGCAAGTATTTCTTTTTCCGGCGGGTGTTCCGCCGCGTGGTCAGGGAATGCGAAGTTCGGAAGTGCCGCCATGCTCTGTTGGTGGACTATCCGGGATTCAACCTCTCGTTGGCGAAGGTGCTGCGGGGCCGAGGAGTCAAGATTCTTTATTTCATATGTCCCCAAGTGTGGGCGTGGGGTTCCGGGCGTATCCGCCTGATGTCGCGCGTCATTGATCGGCTGCTGGTGATTTTCCCGTTTGAGCCGGACGTATTCCGGCATACGGGGCTCCGAGTAGATTTCGTGGGACATCCACTGGTAGATCGGATGTACAGTACCAGAGACGAGGAGATACGGTGGCCCGGTCATCCTGGTATAGCATTGCTGCCGGGCAGCCGGCGGCAGGAAGTGATCAGGAACCTGCCGATAATGCTGGAGGCGCTGGAACTGGTACGCGAGCGTATACCGGGCACAGGCTTTGTAGCAGCCGTACCGGATCACAGTATCGGCCGGCTGGTGGAAGAGATCTGTGAGGCACACTCTTCACCTCCTGCGATCAGAATAATCGAGGGCCGGACAGGCGCTGTGCTGCGGAGCGCAGATGCCGCGATGGTGGCGTCGGGAACTGCCACGGTAGAGGCGGCACTGGCCCGCTGTCCGATGGTGATCGTATATCGCACTGCCTGGTTTACTTATTGGCTCGGTCGGATGGTGATTTCGGTGCCCCACTTGGGGATGGTAAACCTCATAGCCGGAAAGGAAGTGTGTCCTGAATTTGTACAGGCGCAGGCACAGGCACGGAAGGTGGGCGGGGCGGTGGTCCGCATTCTGACCGACACCGCTTATCGCGAAGAGATGCTCCGTGGGTTGCAGGAGGTGGCGCGGCGTCTGGGTGCACCGGGGGCGGCGGGGAGGGCAGCCGAGATTATCGCTGCGGAACTGCGGCGAGATGGCGGGGCTCCTTAATTTATAGAAATTGAGAAAAAACCGGTTTACGGAGCTGCTTTTCTGGGTTAGCGTATGATGTAGAGCGATTGAAATCGTCCCTGGCGGCAGGAGGGTACGCAAATGGCGAAGATTCTACTGGTGGATGATGAGCCCAGCATATTGAGTGTTCTGAGCACATTACTCAAAGCTGAGGGACACGAAGTGACACCAGCACTGGGCGGCGAGAAGGGGAAGGAGCTTCTTGCGAAGGAAGAGTTTGACCTGATGATCTCCGATATCCGCATGGCGGACATGGACGGCATGCAGCTCTTACGCCTGGCCCGGAAAGAGCAGCCGCAGATGGCCGTCATTATGATAACCGCGTACGGTTCGGTTGAGACTGCGGTAGAGGCGATGAAACAGGGGGCGTTTGACTACGTGACCAAACCCTTCAAGGTGGACGAGTTGCTGATCACCGTTCAAAGGGCGCTGGAATATGCCACGGCGGTCAAGGAAAACGTGGATCTGAAAGCGAAGCTGGAAGCCCGGTATCGGTTCGAAAACATTGTGGCCGAAAGCCCGGCGATGCGCAAGGTGTGCGAGATGATCGAGCGCGTTGCCCACACGGACGCCACGGTCCTGATTATAGGAGAAAGCGGTACGGGGAAGGAGCTGGTGGCCAAGGCGATTCATGCGCACAGCAAGCGGAAGAAGAATAAATTCGTCCCCATAAACTGTGCGGCCTTGCCGGAGCCTCTGCTGGAATCCGAACTTTTCGGACATGTCAAAGGCGCATTCACTGGAGCTACAGCCAATAAGGAAGGGCTGTTCGAGGTGGCTAACGGCGGCACGTTGCTTTTGGATGAAATCGGATCCATGCCGTTGAGCATTCAGGGCAAGCTGCTGCGCGCCCTGCAGGAGAAGGAAATCCGCCGGGTGGGCGGGACGGAGACGATCAAGGTGGACGTACGCGTCCTGGCAGCGACCAATACCCCTTTGGAGAAGCTGATCGAGGAGGGAAAGTTCCGGGAGGACCTGTATTATCGGTTGAGTGTCATCCCCATCGAGATAGCACCACTGCGAGAGCGACCTGAAGATATAATGCCGCTGGTGTATCACGTACTGCGGCAGGAAGTAGGGGAGGGGAAGCCGCTTCC
>QNAJ01000109.1 GCA_003641465.1 Verrucomicrobiota bacterium
GAGGCGGCGACCACAGTTTCAGTGGAGATATAGACGTCCTTGAGGGCCGCCAGACGATATTGGACGTTGAGTACGCCTTCGGGGATCCCTACCGCTACGATGTTTTCATCCGGTATGACTGAATACAGGTTCATCTCCGTGGCCGAGGCGGAGAGGCTCATCCGGGAAAATATACCGCTTTTGCCCGCCGAAGAGGTCGCCCTGGACGACGCGAAGGGCCGAGTTCTTCGTGAGGATGTGCATACGGCAAGGCCGGTGCCGCCTTTCAACCGCGTCATGATGGATGGCGTCGCAGTCGCTTCCCGCGCCGTCCTGGCTGGCCGCCGACGTTTCCGCATCGCCGGGCGGGTCCTGCCGGGGCAGGCCCCCCGGACCGGCGGAGTCAACACGGAGACAGATTGCATGGAGGTGATGACCGGGGCCTCTCTCCCCACGGGATTTGATGCGATTATTCCGTATGAGGACGTGGAGATATCGGGGGGGACAGCACTGCTCCGTGTGCCACGGGTTCATGCCGGTATGTTCGTCCACCGCAAGGGCAGTGACGCGGCCGCGGGCACTCTGGTCCTGGAGAAGGGGGCGGTTCTGGATGCCGCACGTATCGCGGCGGTGGCCGGATGTGGAAAAGCCCGCCTCAAGGTGAGCCGCTGTCCGTCAGTGGCGCTGATTTCCAACGGGGACGAAGTAGTTATGCCGGGCGAGCCGATTACAGAAAACCAGATTTATGGAATCAATAACATTTCCGTTCGCACCTTGTTGGAACTCCACGGGATACGCCCGGTTTCAACATTTCACTGTTCGGATGACCCGGAGCGGCTCGAGCAGGTTATCGGCCGGGCTCTGTCGGAAAACGATATTGTGATTGTGTCGGGAGGAGTATCCATGGGGAAGAAGGATTTTGTTCCGGCGGTATTGGCGCGTCTGGAGGTGCGCTGTGTTTTCCACAAGGTGAGACAGAGACCGGGCAAGCCCCTGTACTTCGGCATCCGCGGAGATACGCGGACCGTCTTCGCCTTGCCCGGGAATCCGGTTTCCGCGATGGTGTGCACCCGCCGCTATGTACTTCCGGCATTGTTCCACGCGATGGGAGCGCGGTTCCAGGAGGATCTCTGGGCAGAATTGGGGCGCGATCTGGATTTTGCTCCGGAGCTGACTTTTTTCCCCCCGGTGGTCGGCGAGACCGATGCGGCCGCGCGGATCCGTGCCACGCCTCTGGACTACCATAACTCGGGACATTTCCTGGCACTCGTAAAAAGTTCCGGCTTCGTGGAAATTCCCTGCTCTATGGAGACTCGATATCCGGCGGGAATCAAGGTGCGTTACTTCCCCTGGCAGATGATGGTCGGTCCATTCGAGGAGGTGTCTTGATGAGCATGGTGGATGTCAGCGGCAAAGACGTGGTTTTCCGGAAGGCACGGGCGCGGGCCTGTGTGGAGTTGCCGCGCGAACTGCTCGCCAGGGTATCCGCGGGAGAGCTGACCGGGCCAAAGGGGCCGGTGTTCCAGACGGCTGTACTGGCCGGTACGCTGGCGGCCAAGGAGACCAGCCGGCTGATTCCTTATTGCCATCCTCTGGCTGTTGAGCGCTGTGAGATACGGATCATTCCGGGCGAGGAGACAGTGACCATTGAATCTGAAGTGGCTGCCCATTCCCGCACCGGAGTAGAAATGGAGGCGCTGGTGGCCGTGGCTGCCGCGGCACTGACGGTGTACGACATGTGTAAGGGTCAGGCGGACCGTATTGTCGTGCGCGAGATAGAGCTACTGGAAAAGACCAAGACATCCGGCTAGACCCTTAAAGCCTTCCTCTGTGCTGCGGGATTGCCGCTCTGTCGGGGATGGCGTATCCTGTGCCGTTCATTGCGGGTTGCTGTGGGGCCAGGGAATGCAGGCGGTCGTGGAGCAGGTCAGAAATCTTCTTTCCGCACGCGTGACGGATACGCCCTTCGCCGCGCGTCACCCGGAGTGTGTGCGATTCGCGGCGGGAGGCAAGATGCTGCGGGCGGATCTGGTACTAAGGCTGGGAAGAACGCTGGGGCGCCCCCAAAGCTTCAGCGTTCCGCTGGCCGCAGCGGTGGAACTGATCCACGCAGCCAGCCTGGTGCATGACGATATCCTGGATGGAGCCACGCTGCGCCGCGGCCTGCCGTCCATGTGGCGTCTGATGGGCACGGCGAATGCAGTCCTTTTCGGCGATATGCTTTTCTTTCTCGCCTTGCGGATTCTGGCCGAGTGCGACGGTGAGCTGCTGAAGTTGCTGTCCGGAATGGGATGCCGTATCTGTGAAGGTGAGTACCTTCAGGAGCTGCAGGTGGAGAAGGGAAGCGTATCATGGGAGGACTACCTTAAGATCGTGAGGCTGAAAACCGGGGCCCTTTTTGCCTTTGCGGCAGCTTCTCCGGTGCCGCCGGATCGGCAGGACTTGCGGCGGGAACTCGAACTTGCCGGCTACGCGCTCGGCACCGCTTACCAGATTGCAGACGACTTTCTTGACGTGCGGGGTGGATGCGCGATGACCGGTAAGAGCAGCGGACAGGACCGCAGACTGGCGGGGGTCAGCGCCGTAGTGGTGGCGGAAAAATGTCGCCTCTCACCTATCCAGGAGGTCGGCAAGCTGCTGGAGGAGGCCCAAATCCGCTTGCGCCCGTGGCCCGAAGTGCACGCGGTATGGAGCCACTACGTCGAAGAACGTATCCGTTCGCAGATCTCTCAGTGCGTCAGTGACCTCTGAAGGACGGACAAGATGATGGCGGATTCCATTCGGATAGAACGTGATGTCATCCATGCGGACGTGGTGATTGTCGGAGGGGGGCCGGCGGGACTCGCTTGCGGCACCCACCTGCTTCGTGTGTGCCGCCAGCGCGGGATTTCTCCGGGGACGGTAATGGTGCTCGATAAAGGGGAATTCTCGGGAGCACATGTGCTCTCCGGGTCGGTGGTTCAGCCGGAACCATTCAAGGAACTCCTCACCGGAGAAGAGTACAGGAAACTGCCATTGGGCACTGCGGTGAAAAGGGAACGGTTTGTCCTGCTGGGATCCCGGTATTTGCTGTCTGCCCCCCTGGTCCCTCCCCCCCTCAGCTCCCGCGGCCTACCCATAACCAGTCTTTCCGATCTGACGGAGGAACTTGCCCGGATATACGAAGAAAGGGGAGGGGAAATCTACCACGATACGCCGGTGAGCCGCCTGCTGCTGGAGGGGGGGCGGGTGACCGGAGTGCGGTTGACCGACAGAGGGCGATCGCGCGATGGGAGCCCCCGGCCGGGTTATGAGCCCGGGGCCGACATTCTGGCGCGGGTAGTAGTTGTGGCCGAGGGAGCGGCGGGCCCACTGGTGGACCATCTGCTTTCGGAAGGGATCCTGAGGCCGGCAGCCTGCCTGCCCTCGTATGGACTGGGAATAAAGGAGCTCATCAAAGTTCCCCCGCGACCCGAAAACAAGGGAACGTGCGTTCATACTGTCGGATATCCTCTTATGAGGAAAGCAACGGGGGGAGGTTTCATCTACGGGCTGAGCGAAGACACGCTGGCGCTCGGGCTGGTGGTTGGTCTGGATTACCTGTCCCCGTGGCTGGAACCACATACATTGTTCCGAGCGTTCAAGAGACATCCCTGGGTGCGACGCTGGATAGAGGGAGGAGAGGTCATCGGCTACGGTGCCAAGGTGGTTCCCGAAGGGGGGCTTCCGGCGGTACCGCAGCTCGCGGCTGCCGGTGTACTGCTGGTAGGTGATGCCGCCGGTCTCGTGGATCCGGTGCGGATCAAGGGTGTGCACCTCGGAGTAAGATCCGGTCTGTCGGCCGCGGAAGTTATCGCTGAATGCCTGGCGGCCGGCGAGTTTTCGTCCGAGCGGCTGAAAGAGTACGAGGTGCGCCTGAAGAGATCGGCGGAGTGGCGGAGCGCCGCGCAATTCCGGAATGCGCGCAGTTGGTTCGGCCAGGGCCTGCTTCCGGCGATCGGGGCTACCGCGCTGAGCTGGATCTTCCGCGGCTGGATACCGCCGCTGTTGCGGAAGTCGCGGCCGGACCGCTACCTGCGGCCGGAGCCGCATCAGCCGGCGGGCACGCCAGCGACTCAATCGAATGCGGGCGGGCAGAGCGGTGTAGATCTGGATATTGCTTCGGACCTATTTTTTTCCGGCACGCGCCATTCGGAGCATCAGCCTTCCCACATTACCATTCGCGATCCCCGGGTCTGCGCTGAGAAGTGCCTGCCGCGTTATGCCGCCCCGTGTACGCGATTCTGCCCTGCCGAAGTGTACGAGCTGGACGAGCAGGCGCGGACAATACGGGTGCGGGTGGAGAATTGTCTTCACTGTCGAACGTGCCGCCTGAAATGTCCTGAGGATAACATCTCCTGGGAGGTTCCGGAGGCCGGCGGACCGCGCTATCGGCGGATGTAAGCGGGGGTGCATTCTGCACAATGGCGCGCAGAGAGGAAAGTCGGGCACGTTTTCGCCGCTATGCGACAGCGGCGCTGGTCCTGTCGGTCGTCGGCCTGGTTGCGGCGGTGAGAATGGGGGCGCAGGCGCGGGGGGGCAGTGATTCCCTGATTGTGGGGGAGACAATGGGGACCACCTTCCACATCCGCGTCCTGCCACACGGTTCTCCGCGGCTCAAGAGACGCATTGAAAAGGAGCTGGACCGACTTGAGGACATTTTCTCTACGTTTCGCCCATCGAGTGTCATATCACGATTCAATGCATTCCGCGGACCCGGTTCCTTTCCTGTGCCTTCGGAGATGGCCGAGGTGGTTGGTTTTGCGCTTGACTTGGCCGGATTGAGCGAAGGCGCCTATGATCCCACCATTGCGCCGGTTGTGAACCTGTGGGGATTCGGCTGGCAGGGACGTCGG
Source organism: Verrucomicrobiota bacterium (assembly GCA_003641465.1). Lineage (GTDB taxonomy): Bacteria > Verrucomicrobiota > Kiritimatiellia > B70-G9 > B70-G9 > B70-G9. The sequence goes on from QNAJ01000109.1 coordinate 4,854, forward strand.
AGTACGCCGCCGGACCCGGCTGCAGTGGACCGGGCTTTGCGCATTACCGGTTATTCCAAAGTCCGCGTTTTCCCCTCCGGCAGGCTGAAGAAGAACGATCCACGTGTCCAGTTGGACCTGGCATCTGTGGCCAAAGGCTATGCGGTGGATCGCATCTGGAAACTGCTGCGCACAGAAGGATATTCCGATTTCCTTATTGAAATAGGTGGAGAAGTAAGAGTTTCAGGAACATGCAGCGGCCGGGTATGGCGGGTGGGAATTGAGATGCCATTTCCCGACCGGCTTCCGGGTGCGGACGTTCTGCGCGTGCTGCGGCTGAAAAATGGGACGGCTGTTGCTACCTCGGGAAGCTACCGGAATTTCATCACGTCCCCCCGGGGAGGAGTGTACGGACACGTGATTGATGCAAGAACCGGCTTCCCGGTGAGCAACAGCGTTGTATCCGTTACAGTGGTCGCCCCCCGATGCCTGACAGCCGACGGTCTGGCTACAGCCTTGATGGTCCTGGGGCCGGACAAGGGCCTGGCCCTGGCGCGAAAATTTCCCCACACCGAAGCTTTGATGGTCTTGAGCACCGGTTCGGGATTCCGCCTGGTGCAGACCGAGGGCTTCGGTTCTCTGGTGGAAAGCGAGCAGGAGTCTCTATTCACAGGAGCCGAAGTAGCGGTGACCGAATCGGGGGTGGGTGGCGGACAGGCCGATAGCAGGGGAGGTGTGCGATGAAGCTGGATTCGCCCGAGGCATCCCGGTTCAGAGAGCTGGTGCGAAGATCCCGCAGCATTCGAAGGTTTCAGGAGAGTCGCCCGGTTTCGGCGGATGTACTGCGGAGACTGGTTGACTGTGCGCGCCTGGTGCCTTCAGCGGCCAACCTCCAGCCGTTGCGTTATGTTCTTTGTAACGATCC
>QNAJ01000110.1 GCA_003641465.1 Verrucomicrobiota bacterium
GAATGACCGAGAAGCTGGGTACGGCGAAAATCTATCTGAAAAGAGAAGACCTCTGCCATACCGGTGTCCACAAGATCAACAACTGCCTGGGCCAGGTGCTGCTGGCGCGGCGAATGGGGAAACGGCGCGTGATAGCCGAGACGGGCGCCGGCCAGCACGGCGTTGCTACGGCCACTGCGGCTGCGCTGTTTGGAATGGAGTGCGTTATCTACATGGGAAAAGTGGACATGGAGCGCCAGGCACTGAACGTATTCCGCATGGAGAGACTGGGTGCCCGAGTAGTGCCGGTGACCGCCGGGCAGCAGACTCTTAAGGAAGCAATCAGTGAAGCCATGCGGGACTGGGTTACGAACGTTCGTACCACCCATTATGTGCTGGGATCGGTTCTGGGCGCTCACCCGTACCCTATGATCGTGCGTGACTTTCAGAGTGTCATAGGACGTGAGACGCGCCGCCAGTGCCTCCGGAAAGAAGGACGGCTGCCTGACAGCCTGGTGGCTTGTGTGGGAGGGGGAAGCAACGCTATTGGTCTTTTCTATCCCTTCCTGCGGGACCGTTCGGTGGAGCTGATCGGCGTGGAAGCAGGCGGTCTGGGAATCCGCAGCGGGCAACACGCTGCCAGATTTGCGGGCGGCCGGGTGGGGGTCCTGCACGGCACGCGGACCTTTGTTCTCCAGAACCGGGACGGGCAGATTGAACTTACGCACTCAGTAAGCGCCGGTTTGGACTATGCGGCCGTCGGACCGGAGCACAGTCTTCTACGGGATCTCGGTCGGGCGCATTATTTCCATGTGACTGATCGCGAGGCGGTAGAAGCGGTGGATTTCCTTTGCCGGATGGAGGGCATACTGCCGGCTCTGGAGTCCGCGCATGCCATTGCTTGGGTAATCAAGAATGCCTCGAGGTGGAAGCGCAACCAGGTGGTCGTGATCAATCTTTCCGGCCGGGGAGACAAGGATGTCGAACAGCTTGCCAAGTGGGAACAGCAGCATCGGCGGCGGAGGTGAGTATGTCGGTTTGCAGCATGAGCGGACATGGTGAAGCATACGCATCAGCGGACGGCGTTGCCGCCACGGTTCATCTCCGCTCATATAATCGCCGCCATCGTGAGATCGTGGTCCGGATATCACCGGACGAATGGGGGTTTCTTGCGGCTGAGATCGAGTCTCGGATTGGCTCGGTGGTGACCCGCGGTATGGTTCACTGCAGCATTGTGGTGGACCTGCTCGGTGAGAGTGCCGGCTGTTCTATAGACATTGGCCTGGCTGAGCATTATGGGCGGTTGCTCAGGCGGCTGGCGCGGCGCCTTTCCGTCAAGGATGGCATTACCTTGAGCGATGTGATCAGACTGCCGGGGGTAGTCAGTGTCCGGCGCAGTTCTCGCATTCGCTCCAGGGTGAGACGGGTGGTGCTTTCCGCAGTGTCGGAGGCACTGGCGGGACTTGAAACTTCGCGTCGCTTTGAGGGAGAGAGACTGAAACGGCAGTTGCTGGTACTGGTGAAGAGACTTGGCGCGTACCTTTCGCGGATTGAGAAGCGGGCTCCCGGCGTGGTGGAGGAGTATCGTCGAAGGATTCAGAAACGGCTGACCGAGCTGGCCGCAGCACCTGAGAATGACCGGGAGGCGGTTAATCGGGAAGTTGTCCTGATGGCTGAGCGGTCGGATATCAGTGAGGAGCTGGTCCGGCTCCAGAGCCACCTGGAGCAGGCTGCCTGTGCGCTGGAATCAGGCGGGACTTGTGGCAGGAAGCTGGATTTCCTGGCACAGGAAATGATGAGGGAAATCAACACCCTCAGCGCCAAGGCGCGGGATCTGAAAATCAGCAATCTGGCGATGGATTTCCGGCTGGATCTCGAGAAATTCCGCGAGCAGGTCCAGAACCTGCAATGAGAATACAACCACCAAGAAGGCCGCTGCTGCTCGTGATTTCGGCGCCCTCCGGTGCGGGTAAAACCACCCTCTGCCGCCGGTTGTTGGAGGAATTTGAGTGGATCCGTTATTCAGTTTCATGCACTACCAGGCCCCCTCGCGGCCGGGAGCAGTCCGGAAGGGACTACGTCTTTCTCGGCGAGGAGGAGTTTCAGCGCATGGCGCAGCGGGGTGAATTTCTGGAATATGCACGTGTGCTGGGCTACTGGTACGGTACTCCGCGCGACCCGGTGGTGAAAGCTTTGAAGTCCGGGTACGATGTATTGATGGACATAGACGTCCAGGGCGCTTCCACGATTCGTTCAATGGTGCAGTCGTTACCTGCCGGCGATCCCCTGCGCGAAGGGTTCGTCGACATATTCATCGCGCCGCCCTCGCTGGAGGAATTACGCCGGCGGCTGTTGCATCGGAGGGAGGACAGTTCTGATACCATCGAGTTCAGATTAAGACAGGCGGAGAAGGAACTGGAACACTGGCGGGAATATCGGTACCTCCTGGTGAACGATGACATTGAGCGGGCATACGATGTGTTCCGTTCAATTGTGCTTGCTGAACACCATCGTATCAACCCGTGTCGTTGAGGATATCAGATGACTTTTATCCGTCCGGTGAGGGGCTGGACACGGGTTGCCTACATTTGTAGGCACCGGAAAAAATTCTTTTCCGGCTCTCTTATTTCAATTGTGACACGCTGGGTGCGCTGATATTTTTTAGTCGAGTGTACGATGGTGATCTTTACAGCGGCGAATGTTCATGGCAGTTGTCGGACTGCAGCAGTAGGCAGTCCACCAATCCCACCGACCATGGAGGTCGGGATAAGGAAGGGGGGAAGAAGCCATGGCAGTAAAGAAGAAAGCCGCAAAGAAGAAGGCGGCCCCCAAGAAGAAGAAGGCCGCCAAGAAGAAGGCCGCAAAGAAGGCCAAGAAGTAACATAGACCAGCCCTGGCAACAGGGCAAGACGAAATTGGCCTGAGTGGCGGCGCCAGCGAAAGTGAGGCGCCGCCGCTTTTTTTTACAGTGCAATCGCTACAACAATTTGTAGCGCACCTTCGGCTTGACTATACCATATATTGTTAGCATCCTTGAGATGTAACCGCGGTCGGGTGCCGCAAGACAAGCCGGAGGATTGAGGTGCGCTGTCCGAAATGCGGTGAAAGCCGCGACCGGGTGGTCGATAGTCGTTCGGTGAGGGACGGGACGGCGATCCGGCGCCGCCGTATCTGTCTTTCCTGCGGTCACCGCTTCACCACCTACGAAGAGGTCGTTCGGGCGTCGTTGCGAGTTATCAAAAGGGACGGGCGGCACGAAGAACTCAGCCGCCAGAAACTGGTACGCGGGATCCAGCGGGCGTGCGAGAAGCGGCCGGTCAGTATGGAAGATATTGAGCGACTGGTGGACTCGGTTATCAGCGAGCTGGAAAGTGAATACGAACGGGAGGTTCCCAGCACGGTGATCGGCAAGAAGGTGATGGAACGGCTGGAAGACCTCGACGAGGTGGCCTACGTGCGTTTTGCCTCTGTGTATCGGCGTTTCCGGGACGTAAGCCAGTTCCTGAGCGAGGTTGAAGACCTGATTGGACGAGAATGATATATTTCGCCTCAAAGCAGCCCGGAGCGGTAAGATTCGCCGCTGCCGCGGCGGTCTGGCCGGAGGTCCGCCAGGGTGACGAGCACCTGATCGAGGCTGCTCTGGATGCAGCGCGACTTTTTCAGCACAGCGCGGACCGGACAGGCTACGTGCGTCCCAGCCCTCCTGCCGTCCTGGTGGACGCGTTGGTTCTGTTCAAATCCGGGTGGAGAAATCTGGCCCTGAGACTTCTGGAACAGCATGAAGGAATAAATCGCCTGATGGGAGAGTACCTGTTTGCTGCGTCTACGGTCGAGAGTGCGTGGAAATACCAGCTCTGTCGCGCCGGGATCGTGCGAATTGCCGAAAGTCCGGTCTGGGGTGTGGTCACAACAGTAGATCTCACCCGGATCGGCGGTGGAGAGCACGCCCTGGACATGACACTCAAGCAGATCTTCCGCAGGATCATAGAGTCGCAATCGGATTTCTGGGGACGTAGGAGTGGTCGGGGAGCCTTACGGCTGGTACTGGCGGATGGAAGCAGGGGGCGGCGTGCTCGATGGAGGAGATGTCGGAGACGAGGTCGGCGAAATATCGAGTGGAGGCGTTTTGCACAGTGGTGTCTCGAACGCTTGGCCGCCCGTGAAGGATGGCGTGAAGTCCCCGTGGTCCTGGACAATTAGCCGAGCAGCCGCAGGGGGAGGACGCCGAGAGCAAGGAGCGCTCCCAGGGTGTCAGGGCATGGCTGGTGGGTTGAAAATCTCCTTCGCTTGAGTGAATATAGGCGCGGGCTGTACCCCGGTAGCTCAGCAGGACAGAGCATCGGATTCCTAATCCGAGGGTCGCGCGTTCGAATCGCGCCCGGGGTACCATCATCCTCCCGGGAGGGCGGTTATTCCGGTATGCATGAAGACGTACCGCTACAGGGTGCTTGTTCTGGGGTGTAAGGTTAACCAGTACGAGGCTCAAGAGATCCGCGAACACCTGCGGGACCTGGGATTGCAGCCGGCGCACGGCGCGGAGGCGGAATTGCAGATAATCCACGGTTGCGCGGTTACCGGGTCCGCCTTACGCAAGACCTGCAGGCTGGCGAGGGGAGCGCTGCGGGCTCCCGGATCGCGGTGGGTTATTCTGACCGGTTGCGCTGCGGCGGTGCAGAATGGCGAGCTGTCGCGGACGCTGGCCGGCATTGTTCCATCCGGGAGGGACTTTCTGCGGCGGCTTGACGAAGTTCTGGCTGACTTGGGTGTGATTCCCCGGGAAGTAACCGCGCAGGGGAAGGGGATCAGCAGTTTCCAGGAACGCACGCGTGCAATTGTGAAGGTTCAGGATGGCTGTGACTACCGGTGCTCCTACTGCATAGTGCCGTTGCTGCGCGGAGCATCACGGTGTCGGTCAGCACGCGAGGTTTATGACGAAGTACAGCGCCTTGCGGCGGCGGGATATCGTGAAATCGTGATCAGCGGTGTGAATGTCGGCAACTATGCTGCCGACAGTTGTGATCTGGCCGGACTGCTTGAAATGTTGCTGGAAGTTCCCGGGATCGCCCGTATCCGCCTGTCCAGTCTCCATCCGCGCCAGCTTTCTCACCGCCTGCTGAATCTCTGGCGCACAAGTGATCGGCTGGCACCGCACTTGCACCTGCCACTGCAATCCGGATCGGACCGCATTCTACGGCTCATGCGCCGCGATTACAGTCTGTCGGAATACATCGCCGCCGTGGCGCGGGCCCGCGAATATATTCGTGATCCTGCGATTACGACCGACCTGATGGTCGGGTTTCCGGGCGAGACCGTGGGTGATTTTGAACACACAGTTACAGCGGTGCGGGAAATCGGGTTTGCCCGCGTTCATGTTTTTCCGTTCTCTCCCCGTCCGGGCACGCCCGCGGCGGAGCTGCCCGGGCGGGTGCAGCGCAGCGAAATTGACTACCGCAGCAGGCTGCTTCGCAAGACGGCTTTTGACGCAGCGATGGGTTTCGCCCAACGGCTGGTAGGAATGGATGAGACTCTCATTGTCGAGAACGCGGGGGAGTTCGGTGCATCCGGCATGATCGGACGATACCTGAGGACGGAAGTGGCGGGCGAGTACTCGGCGGGAATGGTTATCAAGGTTCGAATTCACGGGATACGCAGGGGGCGGTCAGGGCCTATAGCAGTGGCCGAAGTGAAGGCGGCGGCTGCCCCGGACGCCAGCCGGCAGCC
>QNAJ01000111.1 GCA_003641465.1 Verrucomicrobiota bacterium
GGAAACACTTGCCCGAGCCTTCCGCTGAGGCGTTTCCTCCGCGATGCACTGTCTTCTATGTGTACGGCGTAAACCTGGCTCGCTGTGAACTGGTCAAAGTGGGCGTTATCCACCGGCCTTTCTCAGGCCCGCCGACAGAATAACGCCGCAGATCGCCCCCAGATATGCTCCCGCAACCACGTCCGAAAGATAATGATCCCGCAGATAGATTCTCGCCCAGCCGGTTGCCGCCGCCCCCGCCATAAGCAGGCCCCCGAGGGCGGGATGACATTCCACCGCCGGAACGGCAGTGGCAAACGCCACCGCCGTATGCGCCGATGGAAAACTCTGAAACTCCTCTTCAAAAGAAAAGGGATGCCAAGGTTGTGCAGAGACGTACGGGCGCGGCCGGCCCACCACAACTCGGATCGCGTTGTCCGTTATACCCGCCATCACCACGCTCGCCAGCATAGCCATCGCGAACAGGCGCAGCCGCCTGCGTGAAGCAATCCGCCCCGCCAGCCAACATCCCATGATCAACAATCCCGGCATCTTGGTGGGCTGGGCCTTGGAACTTATCTCGCGGGCCAGATGTCTCACGGTTTCCGGCCGCTCCCTCTGCAGTACCAGCTCCTCTACTGCCGGGTCCAGCATCACGGCCGCCGCCGTGAGTAACAGCCCCGTAAACACCAGCCTCTGCGCTCTGCGTCGCACTGCGGGCCACCCTGACCGTACAGCGCAGGCCGCCATACGAACATCATCCGCAATTTCCGAAAATCCGGTTCCCTGGTACCGCAGCCACCCGCGCATGTTCCGCTCCCCGCCCGCCGGGACACAATTAAGGTTGCCTGAATCCCGGCCCTGTGCCAGTTATGAATGGAGCGCAGATATACCAGGAAGGCCAGGCAGAATGAAGTGTATAGTCACAGGCGCAGCTGGCTTTATCGGATCTCACCTCTGCGAAGCGCTGGTCGCCGAGGGGCATGAAGTTGTCGGGATAGACGCTTTCATTCCTTACTATCCCCGCGCCATCAAGGAATCCAATCTGCACGACCTGCGCCGCCGGCCGGAGTTCACGTTCGTTGAAGGCGATCTGCGCACCATGAATCTGGATCCTTTGATGAAAGGAGTTGATGTGGTGTTTCACCTGGCTGCCATGCCCGGATTGATGAAAAGCTGGAGTGATCTGGACCTATACAGCACCTGCAACATTCTGGCGACCCAGAGGCTTCTGGAGGCCGCCCGGCATTATTCGGTTGCCCACTTCATTCACGCCTCGACTTCCAGTGTCTATGGCCGAAATGCGGACGGGGACGAGGCCAGCCCCCTGCGTCCGGTATCCCCCTACGGGGTCACCAAGCTGGCGGCGGAACATCTGTGCCTTGCTTACCGGGAGAATTTCGGTATCCCGGTGACCATCCTGCGCTATTTTTCCGTGTACGGGCCGCGCCAGCGGCCTGACATGGGCTATCACATCCTGATCCGAAGCATACTCGAAGGCACACCTTTTCCGCTCTACGGGGACGGCGAGCAGACCCGCAGCAACACTTTCATCCGCGACTGCATCGCAGCCACCCTGCTGGCCGCCCAGCGGCGCGATGTGTCCATCGGCGAAATATTCAATGTGGGTGGCGGGCAGGTTGTCTCGCTCAACGAAGTCATCGCAATGGTTGAAAAGCTGGCCGGCCGCAAGGCCCGTATCGAGCGACGGCCACCTCGGCCGGGCGATCAGCGGCATACCTGTGCCGACATCAGCAAGGCCCGCAAGCTGCTGGGATACGAACCGACCACCCCGGTAAGCCAAGGACTGCAAGCCCAGTTGGAATGGCAGAAAAACATCCTGGGCCATGGGCGGTAAGTCGCCCGGCCATTACGTATACTCTCACCCGTCTCTGCGCTGCCGCGTTGCCCGACGGCTGAAGGAAGGCTGCCGGCCGGAAGTAGGGACTGCCAGCCGTCCATCAAAAAACTCGATCACGTGACCGCGATCTATGAGCCAGCGCAGTGGACTGAGAATCTCCTGCGCTTCCGGGGAAGAGGGATCAGCTTGGGGACGCAACCCCTTGAGCAACTCGCCCCGCGTGCAACCCGGATGATCACGAAGAAACTGCAGAACCTCCCGGATTGAGACCACTGCCTCCGCAGGATCCAGGGGTTCCGGCTTGATAGGCGTAGCAAAGGCCTCTCCACGCCGGATGGAGAAAATATGCAGTCCCATATGACGGAAAGCGGGTCTCAAAGCGAGCACCAGGGTAAACGGATGCCGGCTCTCCCGGCGCCACACCTCCCGGACCAGATCCTTCACCGGTCCGTCTGCCATCTGCTGGATGATCTGAGGCCGTACGATCGCCTTGCGCACCTCGCGTACCAAGTGAGGCGCATATTCGCGAAGAATCCGTGCCTCGGCTTCCGTACGGCTCAACAGTTCGGCGCTGCCTTCCCGGTTTTTCGGGCGGTACCTGCGGACCCGCCGACTTTCCTGCTTCCACTGCTCGACCAATTCCGGGTCCCGCACTATTTCAATCTGACGCCGGTATTCCTCAAGCGGCAGGTCGGGAAAGCGGGAACGGTGCACTTCCCGTACCCGATCCTCAAAGCCATGGTAATTGGGGGGACCCAGAAGAACCCCGGAGAGCCGGCAACGGCCGACACACGTATAGGTGCCTTCCGGAACTTCGCCTTCCTCCTCAACGATTTCGAACAGGTCTTCCATATGCCGGGCAATCACGTGTGAATTGAACGTCAGCTGATCCAGATAAACCGCCCCACACTTCCGGCACTGAAGAAGCTTGCGATCGGGATCGGCACCCGGCTCAAGCTCGATTTTGACCAGATAATTCTCCGGATTTGACAGGAATAATTCCGCCAGTTGCAGCAGCGGGTAAGCTTTCCGGGTGGCGTGTATTTTCTTTACCACCCGCCCCAGCCTCTCCTTCTCCGGAATAAAAGAAACCTGCAGCGGCGGAGGTGCTTGCTGAGTTTCCGTGGGCCGCACCGGCCGCTCGGCCGGCGGCGCAACCCGGCGGCTACGGGACGTTCTCGGTGGTCGGCGCTCAATATCCCGCCTTTCTTCGACGCTGACATACGGATTCACGCCCGGAGGACGCCGCGCCCAGGTAGGTACAAAATTCAGCTCCAGCAGAACCTCCGGGTCAGCCGGCCGATCAGGGGGCCTGGAATCTTCGCCTTCCATTCCCGAAAACTCCTGCTTATAGCAGGCCGATCTACATTTCCAGATATTTTACTCCCTTTCGATAACCGGCCCGCGGCTATTTCCGGGCCGGCATCTGCTCACAGTCATCCAGACGCCGCACCATCTCCACCACAATCCGACCGACTATTTCCAGACTCCTGGCGGAAACGTGCTCCAGTGAATCCTCAAGCGTGTGCCAGTAGTCATTCCGGCCGGGCGCACTGCCGTAATAGAAGTCGATAATGTCAATGGCCGGAATCCCGCACCGTAGAAACGGCACATGGTCATCCAGAATAGGCCCCGGATATGACCTCACCAGCCCCTCGAACCCAAGATCTGCCGCGCACCGCTGCAGCAGGGAGATCAGGGATGTGCTGCAATTCGGAGGGATCGTCAGTTCCAGATCTCTGTCACCCACCATGTCGACAATGACAGCTGCCCTGATGCGCTTCACCGCTCCCGATTGGATCAGACGGCGTGCCAACCGGCGACTGCCGTGCAGCCCGTCATGCGGCCCGTATGAGCGGCGACACTCTTCCCCGTCGAAAAAGACCACCCATTTCTCCATCCTCTGTCCGCTAGAGGCAGCCAACACCCGGGCGATCTCCAGCAGTACCGCGGTGCTGGATCCGGAATCATTCGCCCCCTGGAACCGGCGGCCGATTCCCGCCTTCGTGTCATAGTGTCCTCCGATGATCACCACAGAATCACACTGTCCCGGTATGATCCCCATCACATTGGTGAACCTGCCTCTCCCCCAGGGAGTATCTTCACTGAAACTGTCCAGCCTCACCTGTATACCGGCGTCCCTGAGACGACGGGCGATGAACTCGGCCGCTTGCGCCGCCCCTTCGGTCCCGGCAGTCCGCTCCCCCAGGCGGACCAGCTCCTGCAGATCTTCAAACGCCCGCCTTCCATCGAATTTTGCAGTTGCCTGACGGCCTTGGGACGCCGCGTGTGCCGCGCTGCCGAAAAAAACCATGCCCGCCGCCAGAACCCCCATCCCTGCAAGTACATACCCCACCTTCAGCCGGCAGTCTGCCATTGAGATCCTCCGAACGGCGTCTCCGCTGGCGTTGCTCACAAGTCTCTAAGGCCGAGAAACTGCAGCAGCCGGTCAAGCTCTTCGGGCGAATAAAATTCTATCACGATTCGGCCGCTCCGGCTCTTTCCGCTGGAGTAGGTACGGGAAGAATGCACCTTCACGGGGGTGCCGAGGGTCCTCCGAAGCTCTTCCTCAATACGTTGCAGATGCCCTTCCGGGATATCGTCCGCTCCGCCCGTTCCGCGCCGGGTCCGTTGACGGCGGGCGACAATACGTTCAAGCTGCCGGACCGAAAGTTGCTCAGAAGCAACCCGCTTGGCGAGCAGGATCTGCTCCGGCGCCGTTTCGACTCCCAGCAGAACCTTGGCGTGGCCCGCGGTGATCTTCCCTTGCGCCAGCATCTGCTGTACCTCTGCAGGGAGCTCAAGCAGCCTCAGCGAATTAGTGATTGTGGCTCGAGCCTTACCCACGTGCCGGGCGATCTCGTCGTGGCTGAGACCGAACTGCTCAGCAAGCGTCCGGTAACCACGGGCCTCCTCCAGAGGGTTGAGATCTTCCCTCTGCAGGTTCTCAATCAGCGCCAGCTCCAACGCGCGGCGATCGTCCGCCTCGATAACAATCACCGGCGCCTGATCAATACCGGCCATCCCGGCGGCACGGAAGCGCCGCTCCCCGGCAACCAGCTCGTACCTCCCGCCTGGCTTACGCCGCACGATCAGAGGTTGCAGAATGCCCTGTTCCCGGATCGAGTCGGCCAGCTCGCGGAGAGCTCCCTCATCCATTGCTCGCCGGGGCTGCCAGGGAGCTGGATCTATCAGATCCAGGGGAATCCTCTCGGCGGCCGCGGCCTCTGTACCGGCTAGCTTCGCAGAATCCTTGAGCAGCGCATCCAGTCCTTTCCCCAGCCCGGCCTGCTTGGGAGTCACTTCGCTTCCTCCAGCTCACGTCATGGCCGTCTTCTCATTCGATTCTTCATTACTTGGTTTTCCCCCTCGGCGTCAAGAACACCCTGCTCATCTGAGTATCCGTAGAGCCGGAAAAGAGAACCTTCATACTGCCCCGATCCGGCGTAGATTATGTGAATCGTGCAACAAATGGCGGCGGAGCAGCGGTGTTTCCGGATATGGACGAAAGCGTGTTGGAACGCAATTCGTCGAGAAAAGTCCGCACTTGTGCCGCAGAATGGCGGGATACTTGCACTGCCCGTCCTGCCTCATTACTGTACGTGTGTCACTGTTCCTGGAGGCGTAGCGCAGCCTGGCAGCGCGTCAGCTTTGGGAGCTGAAGGTCGTGGCCCCGCCTTCAGGCGGGGTAAAGTTCGAACTTGTGCCGCAGCCCCCTCAATGTCCACAATCTCTCACGTCGGGGCGTAGCGCAGCCTGGCAGCGCGTCAGCTTTGGGAGCTGAAGGTCGTGGGTTCGAATCCCACCGCCCCGACTGACCTTATCCGGCTGCGGCATCCCAC
>QNAJ01000112.1 GCA_003641465.1 Verrucomicrobiota bacterium
AGACCCCCTGACCTGAATTTTTCGCGAGTGCGCATAATCCACCCTTCGGGACCAATTCGTGCATAGGGTCTTTCAACCACGGGTCAAAGTGACGAATAGATCAGGCTGGAGAGTTCCGCTGCCTTCCGCGGTGGAATCGGGAGGCAGTAACAGACAATCGAAGGGAAGCGCGGGGAATCCTATGGCTGCACCGGCAGTGACCGGCCCGCCTCTTTGTGCTTCGACCCGGTATCCTTGCCAGCGCCGCGGCAACACGACTTGAAAACCCTTCGGCGGCTCGGCGTCGCCCTCAAAATGGAACCTCAATATCCCATCCCGGCAGGTAATTTCGCCGGAGACCTTTCCGAATGCAGTTCGAAGCCCCGAAAAAGCTATCCCTTGGGGATTTTTTTCGACCCAATCCGGATCGATACCGGCACAGAGAATGATCCGGTCAGCCTTTTCATAAGCAAAAAGACTGAAAACTGCGTTGATATAGCCTGACCCGACCCAAGTATGGGGCATGTCTCCTATATACGAAGGTGCTCGGCGGCGGGCGTGCACCACTTCAGCCATATGGTTCCACGTCGGCGGAAATACCGCATCGGAAACAAGGTAACGGAGCACCTCCAGCGCTTCCTCGCGCATTCCCAACCGCACCAACGCTTCAACATTCCGGATTTCATATGGTGTATAGGTTCGCCGCTGCTTCCCCTGGAGAAAGGGTCTCAGACTCGCAAAGTAGCCGACGAAACTCGCACGAAGAGCATTCTGGGGTACCGATTCTTCGACTCCCAGGTTGACGGCGATCGCCGTGGAAGTGGGATCGTTGTCCGCCAGCTCCACGCAGCCCGGGACATAGCTGATCCCCGCCCGCCGTATCACCTCCCTGAGGGATCGGCGCACCGAGTCCATGAGATCCCGCCGAAGTTTCTCGAATTCCTCCGCCTCCGGCAACCTTCCGAAGCGCCGGCAGAGACGGATCGCTTCGCCGATCCCGCGTATGGCCCAGAAATCGTCCCAATAGCTGTGACGGGCAGGATAATAGCCTTCGTGGCTGTTGGAGGCGGGAAGTATCCCGAAATAGGCCGCCAGGTCTGGCTGGTTGCGGTATTTCCCTTCCATGCGCAGCCGCCGCAGCTTCTCTATGAACCGCACCGCTCTCACTACGTTCTCCACCGCCGAAGAACTGACCGCATTCGTACCGCAGAATGAGACCAGTCGGCCGATCAGGTAGACATACTCGCCCTGACTGTCGAATTCGTGACCTTCACCCTTGTCCAGGTCCGGATTGAAACCTGCCGGCCCACCACCCTCGAAAATTATGAAGGGCACCCAACCGTCGCTGCGCACCATGCGGGAATAGGCCCGTGCATACTCCACCACCGGCGCACTGATCCCCGCCCGCAGAAGAGCTTCCGATGTCATGGCCCCATCCCGGATCCAGGCATGGTTGTAATTCCGTGGACCCGGCTTGATCCAGGGCCCATCCTGGTTGAGAAGGATATAGGCCAGGTTGCTCCGTAGGATCCGGACAAGCCTCATCTCCGGAATCCGGATATCTACACCGGAAAGAAGTCGCCGCCAGCGCTCAGCCTCACGCCTGCGGACCTGATCAAATTCTTCCGCGATCTCCGGGAGCGGCGGCCCTCCTTGCCCGTGCAGCGGCAATGCTAGGGTCACTTCAAGCGGTTTTCCCGGGGATACTACACCGCTCCAGACGAATGCGATGCTGACCCGACCCTGTGAGTCACGCGCCGCGGTATTGGAATGATACCGGTGGGCCAGAATAGCGTCACAGACCTCCCCGGCGGCGAGATCGCTCGCCCACGCAAATGCCGGTGAAGGAACCGCTCGCATACAATCTCTTCCATTGACTCGTACCAGCAACGCATTCGTATCTGCCTGAAGATCCGCCTCTCGAATGGGACTGAAGCCCCCCCGCTGCCAGACCGGATTGAGCTGAACCGGGCGCAGTGCCAGAATCAGTTCCGCCTTCACCGGTTGGTCGCCAGGAGTGGAAAGCCGGTACTGGACAAACGTGGTTGACCGTCCGGGTTTTCCCAAGGTGACCGGTCTGATCTGCAACTCCCAATCCGGGCGTTTCCACTTCACCCAGGGCAACGGCAGGAATCCCTCGCATAGCCCCACTTCCTGCGTAACATCCGCCCAGGTGTAGAGGCTGTCCTCCCAGCGGACGAAGGGCTGAACGCAGAACGACCCCTTGCAGGGCTCCACACACCCGGTCTCTCCCAGCAAGGTCTCCTCGGTGTCTTCCGGCATTCCGGTTATAGTCCAGAATTCCTGCTCTCTCAGCAGCCAGCGCGGAAACATGCCGCGGGGACGATCAGCAGCCAGTGCCCGGTATTCCTTGAGCGGCTCGGCCTGCTCTTCACCACTCTTTAGTTCCACGCGGGCCACTGCACAGCCCGCAGTCCCGTCCGGCGACAGACTCTCAAGTCGCACGGCACGGGCGGGCGTCCGGCGAAAATAGACCAGATCCCGCCCGCCATTGCCGTCATGACGTTCCGCCACTCTTGTCCAGTTGGTCAGGTCCCGGGAAACTGAAACTGCATAATCCTTCGGCCACACCGGCCCCCACAGAATGTCCAGTCCGCCGAGATCGGTAAGGGATGGCAGCTCGACTGTCAGACACCCTGTAGGCCCGACACTCTGCCACCATGTTGAAGTATTTCCGTCTATGGCGCATCGGGCCGGATGTCCCGGCAACTCATCCGAAGCCCACGCCCGGGGACAGCGCGGCGGCTCGAGCACTTCAACCTCCCAGATCGAATAGCCCCACCCCGTGCCCCGCTGACGCCCGTGGATTCTGAGGTACCGGGTGGTCACCGGACCGAAGAAGAGTCGGTCCGTATTGCCATCGCCTTCATCCACCCGGTAAACGGGCTCCCATTTCCGGGCGTCGTCGGATATCTCCACCGCGTACTTCTCGCCAAAGGCGGTCTCCCAGAAAATATTCAAGCCACAGATCTTCCGCGACTGACCGAAGTCCACCGCCCACCATTCGTCGTCCGAGAAGTTGCTTGACCAGCGGGTCTGACGATTGCCGTCAATTGCAAAGCGCGGGGCAAACTCGCCGCTGCCGGATGAGGCAAACGCTTCCAGGCCGTGGGCTTCGATGCTGTTGAAGATCACCTCATAGATGGAGAATCCCCATCGGGTGGCTCGCCGGAGGCAATTGACGCGCACCAGCCGGGCAGTGACCGGCTCGAATGCGATGACGTCCGAGCCTCCGTTCCCGTTGGTGCAGGCGTATACTGTAATCCAGTCGGTTCCGTCGGACGAGATGGCTACCCGATAATCACGCGCATAGGCGTCCTCCCAGTGGATGGTCATTCCCTCAAGCACTTCTGGTGAGCCGAAATCCACTTGCCACCACTGGTGATCCTGAAACCGGCTGCTCCATCTCGTAGTCGGGTCACCATCGGCTGCCAGTTCCGGGCCGAGGCCTTCGGACTCAACCGACGATGCACTCAGAACCCAAGACCCGTCGTTGGTGAGGGGCCTTTGCACCCGGAGGGGGCCTACGGCGGCTGGCAAGCGCACCGGAGGTCTGCAAGCGCTCACAAAAAGGACAAGCAATCCGCTTACCGCGGCGATTTTTCCAAGATGTCTCATCCCGCTTCTCCCTGTCCGTCCCACTGGACTGCCTGCAACGCTGGGGAGGCTGCATGGCGAAGGGCATACCACCTGCCCCGGCTACGACTAACCCCGGTAGGATACTGTCCCCGGACTGGTGAGCAAGTCCTTTCAGTCCATGCCCGCTTCAATCACCGCGCTGTAGTCGGTACCCCGATGGCGTCCGACGATCCATATTGTATCCCAGTCAGGTGCCGACTCCTCCGGGTGTTTCCGTACTACCTGACCGGCTGCCTCCGGCTGGTGCCGGGACTTTGCGAATTCCCGGGTGACCAGCGGGTAGCCCTGAAGTTGGGTCACGGCAGATTGCGGCAATCTCTCCTTATGAAGGACTACTCCCGCGGGCGGACGGCTGTTTCGTCGGAACCCGGGCGGCACGGTCAAGTGTATTCGTTCGGGATCCGGCCTGATTCCTTCCCAGAGAGCCAAGGCGGTCTCGTGGGACAGGACTCCTTTGATGGTTCCCCTCCGGTCTGCGGTCCACCACAAGGCGATATCGAGATAAGGCCACTCGGGCTCCGGCCAGTTGCGCAGGCGGTACAGTGCGCGGGCTACGCGCAGCCAGTTGCCGCATTTGACGTGATAGGTATGGATACTGTCGCTGTAGCCCAGTTCAATCGCCTGGCGGGCGGTAAAGAAGCCGTGTTGCCGCCGGATCAGCTCGCACAGTTTCCTTTCCCGATCCCGCATGTCGCAAACACCAAGCTTTTTAAGGTTATATTCATTTTAACTCCGGGAACACGCAAGTCAACCATATTTATAGACCTGCGACCTGAGTAATACTGTCATTATATGCATAATCCAGCAGAATATCCTTGAAATATGGCCGGAATCGGATTCGTCATATCACTATGCAGACACAGAAAATCGATTTCGCTGCTGTCCAGCAGGCCTTTCTGGCCGCAGGCTTCGACCTCGTCGGGGTCACCGACTGCAGCCCGCTCACCGGAGCCCGGCTCGCCCGGTGGCTGGCCCGGGGCTACGCCGCCGACATGGAGTGGATCGGGAGGTCCTTCCGCAGTCGAGTGGATCCCCGCAGACTCCTGCCGGGATGCCGCTCAATCGTAGTGGCTGCCGCCGCCTATGAGCCGGGCAGACCGCCGACAGACAGCAGCCCGGGAAAATACGCCGTAATCGCCAGCTATGCCCTGGGGCCGGACTACCACCGCATCCTGCGACGTCGCTGCCGGGAAGCAGTTACACAGCTTCAGCGCACCTCGGGACAGCCGCAGAAGTTCCGCATTGCAGTGGACAGCGGACCAGTCCTCGAACAGGAAATCGCTGTCCGGGTCGGTCTCGGTGTAATCGGCCGTAATTCCTTGCTGCTCACCCCCTCGTTCGGCAGCTATGTCTTATTGGCCGAGGTGCTCATGGATACCTGGGTGAAAACTCCGGAACAAAAGCCGCCGTCAAGGCATATATGTCTTGATTGCCGCAAATGTGTCCAAGCTTGTCCGACCCACGCATTGACCGAAGAGGGCCTGGTGGACTCCCGGCGTTGCATTTCCTATCTGACAATTGAGCACCGCGGCCCTATTCCCGAACCCCTGCGGCCGCTTCTTGGGACTCATGTTTTCGGATGCGATATCTGCCAGGAAGTGTGTCCGGCCAACCGCGTCCGTTCGGCCCCGCGGGCCCCTTTCTTACCGGGTAGCCCTGCGGAAAGCCGCTATCCCTCGTTCCAGGAGCTGCTGCGGATGTCACCCGAGGAGTTCAAAGAGAAATTCCGCGGCACGCCGGTCGCTCGCACCGGGTACCAGCGCTTCATGCGCAATGTATGCGTCGCAGCCGGCAACTCGGGGGACAGGAGTCTCAAGCCTTTACTGGAAAGCCTTCTCTCCAGGCGGGGCGATGATCCGCTGATCAGAGAGCATGCCGAGTGGGCGTTAGAGATACTCGGCTGAACCAAGTCCGGTCCGCGCGAACCGGAATCACTATCACCAGTAGCGGTTGAGCTCTCTTTGCACCTCGACTACTCCCTCAGGCAGCTCGGAGAGGAATGGCGATGGCTCACAACGGGAGAGCCCGCCGTTCCGCTCC
>QNAJ01000113.1 GCA_003641465.1 Verrucomicrobiota bacterium
CAGGATTCGAAATAGACTCCGTTGGTACCGTGGCGGGCCGCCCAGTCGGTGTGCCGCGCCTGGTAGGCCTCCCAGGTCATGCCCGACCAGTCGCCCGGATCGGTACTCGACATGACCTCAAAGCTCTCGTTAGTGAGCAGATTCTCGGCTCTGGCCGCCAACACGGCGGCTCCCCCGAAGACAAGGAAAGCAAGGAACTTTTTCATCGGCGACCTCCGTGGCGGCATGTGGCGCAGCGTAATCTCATGACGGCAGCCCGATTTCAGCGTACCAAACAGGCGCGCTTACGGCAAGTCTCCAATCGCCCCGCAATTAGGCCGCCGCTGTGGGACCGTGCCCGCCCAACGCGAGGGCCACGGGTAGGTGCAGGATATACAGGGCACCATCAGTGGATCCCGGAGGCAATTTCCGCCAGATAGTGACGCCAGTCCGCGGGAGTGTTGATGTTGTTGAGCACCGCCGGATCGCCGGCTTCCAGGCGTGCGGATACGCGGTCGAAAAAATGATCGAGCCTGAATTCATCGCGTAACCTGCCCAGCCGGATGAGCATCCTGGCGAGTCTGGGGGAGATCCACATCATTTTGCCGGACGCGCCCTGCCAGGTTGGCCGCACCGCCAGGGGCAGACGCTCGCCGGCAAATTTCAGCACCCGGGCGACGGTGGCCGGCGCCACCCCCACCGTGTCCACGGGTAAGAGCACATATCCCTGAAAGCCGGGAAGAACCCGAAGACCAGCGGTCACGGAGGAGAAACGGCCCCTTTCCCAGGCAGGATTGAATACCCAGCGGACCCCGGCGGGAAGCACTCGAACCACCCGTTCCCACTGGTATCCCAGTACCACGAGGACCGGCGAGCATCCGCCGGACCTGAGCGTATCAAACTGCACTTCGAGCAGCCGCCGGCCGTCCGGCAGTTGCAGGAGAGGTTTGGCGATTCCCATGCGGCGCGATGCTCCGGCGGCAAGGATGATACCTGCTGTTCCGGTTCTGGTAGCTGCCGCCATATGTGAAGTCCGGATACCTCCCCCAGGCCGCCGCCCACGCCCCATTTGCCGTCAATCACCCGCCGCAAGCGATTCCACGAAGCCGCGCACCAGATTTCCGGCCACCCACCGGCGATATCGAGCGGTGGAACGGATGTCGTCTATGGGACGCACCACAGCCCGTACCCGTTCACCGATCTCCTGGATGGTCTCGCGCGACAACTCGCGCCCTTCGAGCCATTTCTCGGCCTCCTCAGCCCGCAGCGGCACTTCGGCAAGGCTGCCCAGGGCGATTCTCGCCCGGCACACTTTGCGCCCCTCCAGAACCAGGCGCATGGCTACCGAAACTTTGGCGATCGCGTGTGCTGAGCGCATTCCCAGCTTGCGGAAAAATTCCACTCCCCCAGGCTCCAGAGGTCGGACCAGAAAACCGACGATCATCTCCCCCTCCCGGAGATCTATTTCCCGGTACCCCCGGTAGAACGTGTCCAGCGGCACCTTCCTCTCTCCGCGCACGCTCTGAAGAACCACCTGCGCATCGGCGATCAGCAGCGGCGGGGCGAGATCGGCTGCCGGGCTGGCATTAGCGATGTTGCCGCCTATCGTCCCCGTGCTCTGGATCTGGCGGCCGCCCACACCGGAGGCCGCCGTCACGATGGCCGGGACTTTCGCCTTCAGCAGGGCGGAATCCCGCAACGCTGCATGCGTGGCGCCGGACCCGATATAGATGCCTTCCGGCCTTGCTTCGATAACCTGCAGTTCGGGTATGTGCCCCAGTACGATGACCGTTCCCGAATCCGGCGGGTCACGACGCCATTGCACCAGCAGGTCGGTACCGCCGGCCAGCAACCGTACCGGAGGCTCGCTTTCCGCCAGCAGGCGCAGTGCCTGCTGCAACGTGTCCGCAATCTCTACCCTGACCCCCATTCAACCTCCACGTTCGTCGCGGGGTCCGCCGTCGCAAATGTCACTTTCCGGCAGGCGCCCGCCCAATTCTCTCCGCCGCCAGACGGATCGCCTCGACAATTTTCACGTACCCGGTGCAGCGACAGATATTTCCCGCAATCGCTTCCCGGATCTCCGCATCCGTCGGTTTCCCGTTCCTCCGGAGCAACGCGTAGCTGGCCATCAGCATCCCCGGAATACAGAAGCCGCATTGAACCGCGCCGGCTTCCACGTAGGCCGCTTCGAGGATCCGTCCCTCTTCCATGGCGGAAAGTCCTTCGATCGTCAGAATCCGGCTGCCGTCGGGAACCTGCGCCGCGACCAGCAGGCAGGAGCACACCGGCCGGTCATCAACCAGAATGGTGCACGTTCCGCATTCCCCCTCGCCGCAGCCTTCCTTGGTGCCGGTCAAGCCCAGCTCCTCCCGCAATATGTCGAGCACGCGGCGCAGCGGCGGCACGCTGAGTGAGACTTCCTCGCCGTTGACCACCCAGGTCCGCCGTATCCAACCATGCCCCAGACCCTTCTCTCCGGCAGATTCGGTGTTCATTGCTCAACCAGCCTCTCCTCGATTGCGCGAAACAGTTTCTCCGGGGTCAGCGGCAGGTCATGAATCCGGCGACCCACAGCATGCTTCAGGGCATTACCGATCGCCGGTGCAACACCGTTCAACGGCAACTCGCCCAGCCCCTTGGCCCCCGGCCCGCTGTAGCGGTAAGGAAACTCCAGGAACGTGATCCGGATTTCGGGTATGTCCAGCACTCCGGGGACAATGTAGGTCTGCAGGCGGTCGGCCTCGAAAAGGCCGTCCCGCACACCCACCTTCTCCATCATGGCGTAGCCGAGTCCCTGCACCAGCCCGCCCTCTACCTGCCCTTCCGCCAGCACCGGGTTGACGACGCGGCCGATGTCCAGCACCGCGGTCACTCTGATCGGTCGGATCGCCAGAGTCGCCCGCTCGACTTCAACCTCCGCCACGTAACACGCCCAGGAATAGTCCGGATAAGCATCCCCGCGAAAGTTCTCCTGGTCCCACTGGCTCCCGGGAGGCAGGCTGAAAACCGCTTCGAACCGCTGCTGTCTCTCCGCCGTCCGCAGATAGTCCTGAACCGCCCGCTCGAAATCCACCGCCTGCCCGCTCCCACTGCGGAATACTGCCTCCTCCAGTACACAGTCGGCCCCGTCGAAAAACTGCTGCGACACAAACCCTTCCAGGGCCTTCTTCATCGCCACCGCCGCGTCGTACAGGACCGCCCCTACCACCATGGTGGTGCGCGAGGCCACCGTAGGGCCACTGTCCGGGACCAGCGCGGTATCCGGCAGAGGATAACTCACGCTCTCGATGGGCACCCCCAGGGCTTCCGCCACAATCTGACGCAGAACGGTCTGTGCCCCCTGCCCCATCTCGGTGGAACTGGCCCGTATGACGACCAGGGGGCCGCCCTCCCCGCCGCCCGCCAGCTCCACTGCGGCCCGCGCCTTTATCCTGGCCTCGCCGTCGCCGGTGAATCCTGCTCCATGACAGAAGTAGGCCAGCCCTATTCCGTACCAGCGATCGGTCAATGTGCTCCCACGGCTGCAATGCGCGAACCGGGCCTCGAACCGTGACTGCTCCAGAGCTTTCCGGAGTACAGCCGGACCGCCGTACTCCTCCGGGACCTTCTGCCCTGTCGCCATGGTGTCCCCCCCGCGGTAGGCGTTCCGGAGCCGGAATTCGTCCGGCCGCATTCCGCAGGCCTCGGCCAGCTCATCCACGTGAGACTCCAGGGCCCAGAAGGCCTGCGGCGCCCCGAATCCCCGGAAAGCGCCCGAGGGCGGCATGTGGGTCCGAACTACGCGGCCCTCGATCAGCACGTTGTCACACCGGTACCCGATCGTGGCATGGATGATGCCCCGGGCCAGAACCACCGGACTGAGCGTGGCATAGGCACCCCCGATGAGCAGGAAATCCACCTGCCACCCGGTTATGCGGCCGTCACGTGTGAGACCGGTGCGGTGCCTCACCCACGAGGGATGCCGCTTGGTGGTGAAAAGGATGTCCTCTTCCCGATCGAAAACCATCTTTACCGCGCGGCCGCTCTTCAGTGCCAGCAATGCACAGTATCCCGCGATCAGGGATGGGAAATCCTCCTTGCCGCCGAAAGCACCGCCCACCACCGTCTGTCTTACTCTGACCTTTTCCGGCGGCAGATTCAGCAAGGCGCACAGCTCCGGGTGCACGTAGTAGGGACATTGCATGCTGCCTTCAATGAGGACTCCTCCATCCTCCTGCGGCACGGCGATCATTCCCTGGGGTTCCAGATAGAGCTGCTCGGCATACCCGGTACGATACTCGCGCTCCACAACGATCTCCGCTTCCCGGAACCCGCGTTCTATGTCGCCCTTGCGGATGTCCTGGCGCCACAGATACTCCAGCTCGCCGCCTTCCTTATAGATCCGCACCACATCATCCGGAACCGTCAGCGACGGCGCGGCCCTGATCCGGGGTTTTACCGCAGCAGCCGCCGCGCGCGCCGCCTCCCGCGTAGGCGCCGCCACCAGGGCTACCGGTTCGCCCCGGTAACGCACCTCCTGCGAGGCCAGGAAAGGCATGTCGTGCACCAGGGACTCCACCACGTTCCGGCCGGGAATGTCTTCCGGAGTGACCAGCACCACCCGGCTCCAGTCGAAATCGGGATCGCGGTCCAGCCCCTCAATGAATCCATGCGAGACCGGCGAGCGGACAACCGCACCGTACCACATGTCCGGGCGGCGCAGGTCGTCTACGTACTGGGCCTTCCCCTGAGCCTTTTCTATCGCGTCGGTGCGTTCGACCGGAAGTCCGATGTATCCGCGGCGGGTTACCGTCACCATGTTGCCCACCCTGCAGTATTCATCAGCAGTTTAGCATCCGGCAGCGGTCCATCAATACCCAAAACCGCGGCCGCGGCCCATGCAGCGGAAAAAAGGCCGTCCCGCACCCTGCTGCGGGTGCGGAACGGCCTGTCAGTGGATAATCTCCGTTCTCCGGTCGGGTCCGGAATTACCACCGCCTGCGGTCACGGCCTTCGAACCGCCCGCCGTCGAACTGGCGTTCGCGCGGACGGGCTTCGTTCACGCGCAGTGGTCGTCCCTGAAATTCCTTTCCGTTGAACATCTCGATCGCCCGGTTCGCCTCGGCCTCGCTCGCCATCTCAACGAAGGCGAAGCCGCGCGACCGGTTGGTATTTCTATCCAGCATCAGGTGACAACTCACCACCTGCCCCGCCTGGCTGAACAGGTCGGCGATGTCGCTTTCCATGGTGCTGTAGGACAGGTTGCCTACGTACAGACGCGTTGACATATCTACCTCTCACTCTACTCCTGCTTCACACCGAACTCCCGGCAGGGATACAGCGGGTGGAACGCCCGGCACGGAGTGTATCCATCACGCAGGTCTCCCATTCGAGGAGTTCACTACCGGCAGCAACCTATCACTGCGCAGCGGACATTGCAAACCAATTGATCATTTTTCTTCCGTCGCCGCCTCGCCCCTCATGTCCCGGAAATTATTCTCTGGCCATGGCCGGACGCGGCGATGACAATGACATCGCCGAAGTCACCTGCAGCACCGGAGGACAAGACCATGAAAGGGTCCGCAGTGCGTATCGGTATCGATCTGCTGGAATCGTTTGTCTATGACGTCTTCCGCGGCATGGGCGTTCCGGCCAACGATGCGCGCATCTGCACCGACGTCCTGCTGAGTGCGGACAAGCGGG
>QNAJ01000114.1 GCA_003641465.1 Verrucomicrobiota bacterium
CCTGGAGGGTCTCGGTCTTGGCAAACATCTCCACCGGCCATTCTCTCCGGGTGATCGCCTTCACATAACGCTCCTTGAGAGCCGGAATCTCGGCCTCCCTGCCCTCGAGCTGCAACCGGAGGAAATCCTCCAGAAATCTTCGCTGGAATGGTTCCAGGCCTCGCGACTTCAATGCCGCCCCCCTGATCACCAGACTGCCGTCTTCGCCGAGCAGCGCATAGTTCTTCATCCGGTAGCTGTACATCGCGCGGTAGACCCCATCGAACTCCAGTTCAATCCCCCGCGGCAGACTTTCGCGCAGCCTACGCCGGAACTTTTCCAGATCCTCCCCACCCGGCAGCGGCGGCGGAACGAAATAGACCCCGTCGGTATCAATTTCGATCACCATGGCCCCGTTCCTCCTGAGCCAGTCCACGATGTGCCGCAGCAACTCGCGACCGCGCGCCGCCACTTTCTCCGCCGCGGCGTAATCGTTGAACCGCGCCTGGGCAAAGCCGAGGTAGCCGTAAAACGAATTTATCAACACCTTGAATGCCGCATCACGCGCAAGCAGCGCCCGTTTTTCCGCTTCGTCGGTCACGCTTCCCAGGAGCCGCCGAACCTCCATTCGCTTGTCCCGCAATTGGCTGAGCAGCTCCAGGAACACTCCCAGTTGGTCGGAGGCCGGCCGGATTCTTTCGAGAAGCATGAGCGAAGGATACAATGAGCGGACGTCGCAGTGATGGACATTTCGTGCCACTCCGCGGAAAAAGATATCCGTATATCCCCCGGCGAAGTGCCGTGCTTCGTCAGGCACGGGCAGAGAAAAGCCCCGCCGCAGGTACTCCCGGATCATCAAGGCATCTACCTTGGCGGCGTTGCCGCGCACACAGACGTTCTGATAATTCATGGGAACCATCTGAGCCATTGCGAAATATGCCGGCGAGAGAAGTTCCGCCAGCCGCCGTGTTTCCAGAACGTCGTGCAGTGCATAGCGCTGCACCTTCGACGGATCTTCGCTGAACGCCTGACTGATGCCACCCCCCTCAATGTAGACACGGTTATCCATCGCCAGTCCGAAATGCCGGGCCACATCTTTCAGACCCCAGCTTTCCAACTCCCTGCGGCTGATATCGTAAAGTTGCACGAGGAAGTAGACGTCTATGACCTGCCTGCCGAAAACCTCCGTTTTGGTATAGTTGATGGTCCGTTCCGCAGCCATGAAGCGACTGGAGCGCGTGCGCAGCTCACTTCCATCCCGGCCGATCCTGAGTTTCACGCCTGCCTTTCGTGCACGGGTGATCAGATAGGGAAGGTCAAACTTGAAAAGATTGTACCCCTCAATAACATCCGGGTCCTTTTCGCGGACACGCTGGACGAAAGTTTCCAGGAGCTGTTTCTCATTCGTCCCGGGCCCGCCCAGCACTTCCGACCACCCACGGTTATCAGACAATGCTATCAGCAGTATCCGGTCGCCTTCCCGTTCCGGATTGGGAAACTCGTATCCCGGCTCGGTGCGGGTTTCGATATCCACCTGAAGCCGATGTATGTGTTCGAATTCCATGCCCTTGAAGAAGGTTTCCCCACTGGCGGTCAGGTATTGCTGCACCGGATCCCGCAGGACAAAGTAGGGAGCATCCCGGGCGGTCAGCGGCAATCCAGTGGTCTTGCGGAGGGAGCGCAAGGCGGCCTCGAGATCATGCCAGCAGGGAAAGAAAAGCAGATAGCGTAACGGACCTTCTCCCTGCAGCTCGCGTACTTCCACCGGCCCCAACCCGGAGATAAGGGCGGCGTCCGCCAGCCAGAGATACGGCCGGAACGACACTTCGGATACAGCTATCCCGTCGTCTTCGCGCTGAAACAACACCATCCGGTCCTCTTCCTGCGGCCGGGAAACGTGCTCCACCGCTACCAGCCCCCGGCGGTGACCGGATCCATACAACAAGGATATGAGCTCATCGTCTCGCATCTTTTTCATCGCACCCCGATTACCGGCCGATTGCTCAGCTAGGATGATTGATAGGGATCACGCCCACCGCGATACCACTCCAGAGTACGCCGCAATCCTTCCTCCAGCGATACGGTCGGCCGCCAGCCCAGGACCCTTTCCGCCCGGCTCACATCCGCCCAGGAGTGACGCACCTCCCCCGGCCGTGCGGGACCGTTTCGCGGCCGGCCGGAGACCCCAGTGATCCGAATGACCTCATCGGCCAAAGCCGCAATGGATATCGCCTTGGCCGAACCGATATTCAGGGGTAGGGCCACCCCCTCCCGGGCCTCGCAGCAGGCCAGATTGGCTCGCACCACATCGGATACGTACACAAAATCGCGGGTCTGCTCCCCGTCACCGAATATCGTCGGAGGATCTCCATCCAAGGCACGCTGAATAAAGCGTGGTATGACCGCAGCGTATTCGGAGCGCTGGTCCTGACGAGGGCCGTAGACATTGAAATAGCGCAGAATGAAAACGCGCAAGCCATGCAGGCGGGCCAGCACCCGGCAATAGTATTCTCCTGCCAGCTTGGCGGCAGCGTAGGGAGAGCGGGGATCCGGCGCGATATCCTCGCTCACCGGCTGCCTGCCAGCATCTCCATAAACCGCACAGGTTGATGAATATACGACGGTGCGGCACCGCTGTCGGCCCGCGTTGATCAGGATGTTCAGCGTGCCGCCGGCGTTCACTTCATGGGTCTCAAGCGGATTCTGCACCGACCGAGCCACGGATGCCAGCGCCGCCAGATGGAAAACGTGCACGGCCCCGTCCATGGCCCGCTCCACCGCGCCCCGGTCACGGATGTCCCCTTCCACGAACTCGATCTCATTCAGAACCTTCCGGAGGTTCTCAAGATTCCCGGTGCTGAGGTTATCGAGGACTCTCACGCTCCAACCGCGTGCAAGCAGAGCTTCTACCAGATGCGAGCCGATGAAGCCGGCTCCGCCGGTCACCAGGCAGATCTCTCGCGCAGGTGAAATCATGCCGCATCATATCGGACCGGTCATCGCCCCAGCTCGATAACTGTTTCCGGGAACGCCAGCAGCCATATCCGCGCCCAGAGGGTCCATTCGTCGCCGCGACCCTCGTATCCGATGCCCAGGCCCAGACATTCCGTCTTGTGCTGGATGTAGTATGACTGCTCTTCGAGGCGCTGGTCGTCAAACTCGTACCGCCAGTAGGTGGAAAGGCTCCAGGCCGCTTGGGGGAAAAGATTCACGCTGGCACCCAGGAGATTGCGGCGGTCGCGTCGGTAAACGTATTCCACACCGGCGTTACCCACCCACGCCTGTTTCATGGTAGCACTGAGATTCAGCCGATCGAGCTCAGAGTCATTCAGGTCGTAGCGGCCGTCGAAATCGCAGAAGAACCATTTGACGGGAGAGAGCTCAACGGCAAAATCCAGCGGGCCCAGGGAATCCTGGCCCTTCTCCGTCTCGATCCGGTAAAGTACGCTCACATCTGCATCTATGAGGTCTTCAATCCGGCCCGCGCGCTTGGTCTGCAACTTGTTACGCATTCCGACCCGGACGTGATGCGCTTTCCCCAAACCGTCAACACGATCAAACTGATACAACTCATCTTCGGTCACGCTGGGTTCCGGAACATAGGTATACCGTCCGTACGGCTCCGCCACGTGCCGTAACCCGCCGTCGCCGCCCGTCGGCGGGATCAATTCCCGGAATGCCTTGAACGAGGTCTCCAAGCCCAGCTCGATCATGGTCCTTGTCACTGCCCCGGCGTCCTCAACAACCGTATCCACCTCATTGGTAACCGACTCCACCACACTGGTGACCCCCCCTTCCACGTTGGTCGTCACCATCGTCACCACGTTGGTCACGGACCTTTCCTCCCGGGAGGCGGAATACCAGGTCAACCGCCCGCCTATCTCGGGAATCACGTTGAGAAAGCCGAAGTGTCTGGTGGGATAACTGATGACCGGGTGGAAATCGGCACGGAATGCGTCATAGTCGGACCTATCCGTGTATTCCGGGTAGACCTTGCGCAGGTACGCGGCCGAGTTCTCCGCCCGCAAGTAAAGGGGTGTTCCCGGGATCACCTGCTGCGGAAAATCAAGCGTCAATTCCGGCAATCGGTCCACGTTCTCATAGAAGTCGTTCAGCCGTGCGTTGAGCTGCAACCCGGCGGTGAAGTAGTCTCCCCGGTGGCGGATTGCCACCCGATTCTCCGGCTGCCGGGTGTGCCTGAATTCATCGTTAAAGAAATCCTCCAGTACATCCGGATCACTCAAATAATGCCCCTGCACGATAAGATAATCCCGCGAGCTGAACTGGTGGCGGTGTTCCAGCTTGATGCGATATCTGTCCGAGTCTACCAATCCGAGCTCTTTCTCATCCTGCTCATCGTCTTCGTACGGCTGGTCATCGCTTGTGTAATAGGCCTGAAACCTGCCCGACCATCCCTCGGCGGCGTTTTCCCAGCGGAAATCCTGCCCCACTCCCACGCCGCGCCGAGACCGGTAATCCAAGCGGGTTGCCGCCCGTACCGCCGGACTCAAGCGGTAATTGTAGGCGGTAAGAAGGAAATAGCCCATCTTGCTGGAATAGCCGGGCACTACGTCGAGATTGGTCTTCTCCCGATGCAACTTCTGGCTCCACACAGGAAGGTACAAAATCGGGATGGGCCCCAGAAACACCACTACATTACGCGCCCGCAATCGCTCTTCGCCTATTATCCGGGCGGACGACGCCCGTACGAAGAAATCCGGGCGCTCACTCTCACAAGTGGTTATCACCACATCCTTAAGAAGGTACTCCTCCGGGGAAACGCGCTGGGAATCGGCGGCCCGGATATAATAAGGCTCCACATAGGCATTGAAGGCTCCGAAATCGCCGACACCGGTCCTGAAATTGTAAGAGAGCTCCTCTCCGCGCCAGATGCTCCGCCCCCGCCGGAAGACCACGTTGCCGGTGGCGTAGGCGTCGCGGGTTCGAGTGTTGACCGATATGCAATCAGCCCGCAGTTCCTCGTTTCCCCTCCGTACGACGACGTTCCCAATACCGACCAGCAGGTCACGTTCGGCCTCATATTCAAGCCGGTCGGCACGTATTTCCACCTCTCCCACGGCTGCCGTTTTCCTGGTCTGGTTGGTCCACCCGGCCCACAGGGGGAGAGGGAAGCTGAGGGCCCCCCCGGCCACGGCAACTGCCACCAGGAGCCGACATCCTCCTATAAGACCATTGCGATTCGGCGACATGGGGACGTCCGGATCTTGATACGGGCGCAAGGTACCACACGGGGCCGAATCCATCCAAGCAGAAAGTCAGCTCACACGCGCAGAAGGGGTCCATCCCCTCATTCCGGCATTCCATAGACCTCCAGCTCCCAAAGAGAGTAGCCCCACTCCGTAGCCCGCTTGAGACAATTCAGCTTGATGAAACGAGCCTTCACATCCAGGTTGCGGAACCGTTCCGTCCTACCCCGGCTGTCGGCCACCCGTCGCACCCGGCGCCACTGCTTGCCGTCCACGGATGCCAGGATCTCGTAGCAGTCGGCATGAGCCCTCTCCCACACCAGCTTCAGATCCGAGACCCGGCACACCCGGCCGAGATCAACGATGATCCACTGTGGGTCAGAGAAACGCGACGACCAGCGGGTCTTCCTATCTCCGTCCACCGCATTCGCTC
>QNAJ01000115.1 GCA_003641465.1 Verrucomicrobiota bacterium
GTCGTCCCGCTGGAACTCGGGCGAGGCGTACCGCACCTGGTCGAAGCGGTGCGGCTCGTGGTTCGGAAGGGTTTGGATGTGCGTGTGGTGGAGCTGGTACGGGTGAGTCGCCGGGCGGCAGCGGAGCTGGCTCGCTGGGTACATCTTACAGGGGCATTGCCGCGGGTGGAGGTGGACCGGCAGTATGCTTGGGCGGACGTATTTGTGTTGCCCAGCCTGGCGGAAGGTTCGGCCAACGTATGCTTCGAAGCACTTTCTGCGGGTCTGCCGGTGATTACCACGCCTAACGCTGGTTCGGTGGTCAGGGACGGGGTCGAAGGATTCATTGTGCCGGCACGGGATGCCCGGGCAATTGCCGATCGGCTTGTCCGATTGCGCGATGCACCTGATGTGTGCCGTCGAATGGGGCAGAACGCCCGGGCGAGAGCGGGCCAGTTTAGCGAGGAGGCTTACTGCCGCGAGCTTGGACGGGTACTTGCCAGGATCGAAATGTAGCTGCCGTTCTGCTGTGAGCCAACGGCACCGGGTTGCAGTAGCCGTTCTGCCGACAGGCAACGGCATAGGGCGGTGAGGGGGAGAAAAGAATGCCGCTCCGCGCTGAAGACGGGGCAAGCTTCTGGCGGCTGGGAGAGTGAACGGCACGGGATCATAATCACTAATCAAGGCCTGACCCCCGCGGACATGCAGAAGCGCATGAAGCTGTGGATCTTTCTGAACACTCCCTCTCCTTATCAGGTGGACTTTATTCGAGGCTTGCGGGAATCAGGCTTGTTTGAGGTGCACGCGCGTTTCATGAGCGCCATACACCGGGGTAGGGTGGGGCGTCCGGAGGAGAGTGGGATCGGTGATATTCGAATTCTGAAAGGATACGGCCCGCATATCTGGAGCGATGCCTTCAGGATACATCCGGAAGCACTCCGGGAGGTTCAGCGTGAGAAGTTCGATCTTTTCATCCTGGGAGGCCAGTACACCAGCATGACCTTTGCTCTCACCGTCCGCCTGCTCGGGCGCCGCCACTGCTGGATGGCGTGGCTGGAAAGGCCCTGGCCCGAAGACTTTCGGCCTGCATGGAGCCGCAGCCTCTCGTCCCGCAGCCGCACGGTAGGGTGGATACGGAAACACTATCTGCGCGCCGTCCTGTGCCGCGCTTCGGCGGTTCTGGCGATCGGGACCGCGGCTTGCAGGGAATACCGCCGCCTGACAGGTCATCAAGTGCGGGTGGAGAATTTCCCTTACGTGTGCGACACGGCCCGCTTTCAGCCGGCGGACGCCGCGATGCGGCGTTCGCGCATGCGCCGGGAATTGGGACTGGCAGACGATCAGGTGGTTCTTCTGTACTGTGGCCAACTAATTGAGCGGAAGGGTGTGGACGTACTTATCCGGGCACTCGAGGCTGCCGAACTGCCGGAGGCCCGGTTGGTGATCGTGGGTGACGGCCCGCTACGGGACAGGTTGCGCGAATTGGCGAACACCCGGCTTAAAGACCGGGTGCTTTTTTCCGGGAATGTTCCGTATGACCGGGTACCCGAGTATTATCTGGCGGCGGACTTGTTCGTGTTCCCGACCCTGTACGATGGCTGGGGGGTGGTGATCAACGAGGCTTGTGCAGCGGGTCTGCCGGTGATCTGCAGTCGGGCTGCAGGTGCGGCTGCTGACCTTGTCTGCCAGGAACGGAACGGTATCCTGGTGGAGGCTGGCGATGTGGGGGCGCTGACAGTGGCGATCCGGAGACTGGCTGGAGACCCGGATCTCCGGCGGAAGATGGGAGTAGAGTCACGGCGGATAATCGAATCATACTCGCCGATCGCAGCTTCTCGGCGGCTGTGGGAGATTGCAGTGCAGGTAGGAGCCGGGAGACGAGAGCTTCCGGAAGGCAATGCAGGTTCTGCACGTGATAAGATCCTGTGATCCGCGCGGCGGAGGCCCTATTGAGGCGATCCGACAACTGGCCCGCGCCTGCGGGTACGAGTGGAACTTCTCGGTGGTGTGTACTGATCCGCCGGATGCTCCCTGGATTGCCGAGCTGGAGTTGGAGACCGCCGCAGTGGGTCCTGCGCGCGGGCGGTACGGCTATGCGCCGGGGTTGCGTGCGGAGCTGAGACGCAGGATTCCCGACGCAGATGCGGTTGTTATCCACGGTTTGTGGCTGTACCCCGATCATCTGGCCGCCCGGCTTTGCCGGTCGGCGAGGGTGCCGTATCTGGTTTATGTGCATGGGATGTTGGACCCGGCATTCCGCCGGTTGTTTCCGCTGCGCCACGCTGCCAAGACAATTTCCTGGCACCTCTTTGACCGGAAGATGCTGGAAGGGGCGGCCGCAGTGCTGTTCACCTGTGAAGAAGAGAGAAGGCTGGCGCCACAGTCATTCGGACCCTTCCGGGCGCGTACCGAGATAGTGCCTTACGCGGTGGGAGAGCCTCCGGGCGACGCGGCACAGCAGCGGGAAAAGTTCTACCAGCGGTTTCCGGAATGCCGCGGCAGGAGACTGGTGCTGTATCTGAGCAGGCTTCATCCCAAGAAAGGGTGTGATCTTCTGATCAGGGCCTTTGCGCAGGCAATGAGCGACGACGCCCGCTTTCACCTGGTAATGGCCGGCCCGGGAGTGGCGGACTGGGTTGCGACACTGAAGCGCCTGGTCGCTACGCTGCAGGTGGGATCGCGCATTACCTGGACCGGAATGTTGACCGGCGATCTCAAGTGGGGAGCGTTCCGCAGCGCCGAGGTATTTGTTCTGCCCAGTCACCAGGAGAATTACGGTATAGCGGTGGTCGAAGCTCTGGCCTGCTCGGTGCCGGTACTCATCACCGATCGTGTGAATATCTGGAAGGAGATCGAGACTGACGGTGCCGGCCTGGTATGCGCCGACACGGTGGACTCCTTCACGGGTATTCTCCGGCAATGGAAGGGTCTGACGGAAGAGGATCGTGTAGCCTATCGAAGCGCGGCTCACCGCTGTTACGTGACCCGTTTCAACTCCCGCGCTGCGGCAAGCCGTTTTCAGGAAGTAGTGAACGATATCGTTGCTCGGAGATAGGATGGAAGGAATAAACAGGGTGGGACTGACCGCTATTATCCTTACACAGAACGAAGAGAAGAACATCGCGGCCTGCCTCGAAAGCCTTTCATGGGTATCGCAGGTAATCGTGGTTGACTCGGGAAGCCGCGATGCGACGCTGGAGGTGGCACGCGGAACGCGGCCGGACGTGGAAATCCACACGCATCCATTCGCCGATTTCGGCCAGCAGCGTAACTGGGCGCTGGAGAATACGCCGGTGCGTAACGAATGGGTGCTTTTCGTGGACGCCGACGAAAGAATCCCGGCCGCCTGTGCCCGGGAGATCGGCGACCGGATCGCGGATCCACAGGGGTGCGTAGGCTTCTACCTTTGCAACCGTTACTGGTTCATGGGGCGGTGGATACGGCACTGTACGCTTTTCCCGTCCTGGCAGCTGCGGCTTCTCCGGAAAGGGCGGGTACGCTTTGTCCGCGAAGGACACGGGCAGCGTGAGGTGGCGGATGGTCCCCTGGGCTATATCCGCGAGCCCTACGACCATTTCGGGTTCAGCAAAGGCATCAGCGAGTGGGTTTCCCGGCACAACCGGTATTCTTCGATGGAAGTTGAACTGATCCTGAGACTGCGCCGGGAGCCGGTGGTTGTGGGGGATCTCTTAAGAAGGGATCCCGTGCGGCGGCGGCGGGCCGTGAAGAGGCTGGCGGCACGCGTGCCCTGTCGGCCGCTCATACGGTTCGCATACACTTATTTCTTCCGGCGGGGATTCCTGGACGGCCGACCGGGGCTGGTATTCTGCCTGCTGCGGCTGGCGCATGAGATCCACGTATGGGCTAAACTTCAGGAAGCGGAATGGACACACCGGACAACCGGGACATACAGCGGCGATCGGCGCGGTTGATACGTCTGCTGGCGAAACGCATCGTTTTTCCGGGGCTCAATCTGCATGCGAGGCAGCGTTACCGCATCCTGTCCCGGAACATTTCCCAGGGTGATGGGGAGCGCTGGGTTCTGGATGCGGGCTGCGGCAATGGAATGCTGTCATACGCCGCCTGGAGGAAGGGTAATCGGGTGATCGGAATCACCATCAAGGAGCGCGAAGTCCGCGGCTGCCGGGAATACTACAACGGCTTTCTGGGTATACCCGAAACGGAACTGTCGTTCCATTTTCTCGACATGATGGAAGTGAGGTGTCTGGAGCGGAACTTCAATGAGATCATCTGCTGCGAGGTGCTCGAGCACATCCCTGACGACGCCGGTGCCCTGCGCGCGCTTCATGAAGTGCTCCTTCCGGGAGGGACGCTTCATATTACCAGTCCCAACGCGGATCATCCGGACAACCGCAACGCAGATCTCGATCCGGATGCCGGCGGAGGCCATGTGAGGCCCGGCTATTCGGTTGAATCGCTGACCACTCTGCTGGCGGAGTGCGGCTTTCGTGTGGTTTTCTCCCAAGGACTGGGAGGGAAGTGGCGGCAGTCATGCAATCGGAGAATTATCGCCCGCCTGACTCAGCGGCGGTACCTGGCGGCGGTGCTGTGGTTTGCAGCTGGTCTGGTGCTGTCGGGCATGGACGGCCGTGAGCCGTCGGTGCCCTACGTGATCTATTTGCGGGCAGTCTGCAACAGTGATGTCTGAAGACCGTCAGGCTGCGGAGCACCCACCAGCGTGGTGGCGCAACGCCGTCGAGCGCTATTATCGGAGTCGTCCGGGGTGGGTGGACGGCAACCGGGAGTTCGCCGCGCTGATCCGGGTTTACGTCCCCTTATCCAGCCGGATACTGGAACTCGGGCCCGGTCCTCAACCCACTGAGACCACCCGTCTTCTCCACGAACGCGCCGATCGGCTCACGGGACTTGATATTGACCCGGAAGCACGGCGCAACCCGATGTTTGACAGGATCGAAATATACGACGGGAGCAGATTCCCTTTGGACGACGCGTCTTTTGATGCCGTCGTCGCAGACTACGTGCTGGAGCACGTAAACGATCCCGGACTTTTATGTCGGGAGGTGTCCCGGGTGCTGCGGCCCGGTGGTGTTTTTGTGTTTCGCACTCCGAACCGGTGGCATTACGTGGCGCTGTCGGGTCGCTGGCTGAGCGACCGTTTGGCTGCCCGACTGCGTTGCTGCAGAGAGAGAGGCGGCAGGATATACCCGAAATACTACCGGATGAATACTCCCGGGAAGGTGACAAGGTTACTCAGAGAGGCGGGCCTGGAACCGATTGAACTGAAGTTGATCGAGAAGGAGCCCTCCTACGCGATGACCAGTCGGGTGCTCTTCTACGTTTTCATGTGGTATGAGCGCCTGGTGAATTCCACGGATTTCCTGGCGGGTCTGAGAGCCAATATTCTCTGTGTGGCGCGGCGCGGTGATAGTAGTTGAAGTGGAGGTGAGTACGACCTAGAGTGACGGGGGAAGGTGGTACAGGATGAAGCAATTACTCCAGTCCTACCGCAGCGGCGAAATATGGCTGGCGGAAGTGCCGGTTCCCTCGGTTCAACCTCATGGTGTGGTAGTGCGGACGGCGGCGAGCATTATCTCATCCGGAAC
>QNAJ01000116.1 GCA_003641465.1 Verrucomicrobiota bacterium
AAGCGGTCGCCAGGGTATTATAAGTTTCCGCATTGAAGGGATCGGCACGCAATGCCCTCTCCAGCACCGCAATGGCTTCCTCGAACGTGCCCCGCTGCGTGTATATCACTCCCAGCATCCGCAGCGCGGCGTCCATCTCAGGGTAGATCTCCAGTGCCTGCAGAGCATGTTTCTCGGCATGCGACCAGTCCCTCTGCAGCAGATACTTGCGTGCGATCCGCATCTCCTCCATCGCTCGCGCTGCCGTCTCGGGCGAGACCACCTGTTTCGTCTCCGAAGTCGCCGCGGGCGCCGGCACCAGCGCCGGCAGGGCGGACTGCCGCGTAATTCTCCGCGGGGTCACTGGAAGCGTTACCGGCTCCTCCTCCCTCGTCCGCCCGCCGTAGCGCAGCGTGACCATCAGCGCCGCCAGAGCGGATCCCAGCACGACCAGCAGGATGAAAGTGGCGATCCGGCGCCGTATTCGCGCGCGTATCTGAACCGGCGTAAGATCCACCACCGCCCCGGAGGCCGGTGACTCCTCCGCTTTGGTCTCGTCCTGCTTTTCCACCTCGCCGTTCATCAGGCCGTTCCGGAGTAGCCGCTCAACTCCAGAAAATTCGCCATCAGGGCCCGTCCTGCGCGGGTCAGAATCGACTCCGGATGAAACTGGACGCCGAAAACCGGAAGCTGCCGGTGACGTAGCCCCATGATCTCGCCGTCATCCTCACTGTCCGCAGTCACTTCCAGTTCGGCCGGAAGGCTGTCGCGCTCCACCACCAGTGAATGGTAACGGGTCGCTTCGAACGGATTGGGCAGTCCCTTAAACAGGTATTCGCCGTTGTGCCGGATCATGGAAGTCTTTCCATGCATAAGCCGCCCCGCGCGCACCACCCGGCCGCCGAACGCCGCCCCTACGCACTGGTGCCCCAGACAGACACCCAGCACCGGTATGCCCCTGCGGGCGGCCAGCCGGATCACGTCGCAGGAAATCCCCGCTTCCCGCGGCGTACAGGGACCCGGACTGATCACAATCCGTTCCGGGTCGGTCCCCACCGCTTCCTCCGCGGTCACCTCGTCGTTGCGCACCACGTGCAGTTCGGCACCCAGCTCACCCATCAGGTGAACCAGGTTGTAGGTAAAGGAATCATAGTTGTCTATTACCAGGATCACCGCGGGTCTCCTCCATGGGACTTCCAGCTGCGCGCTATCTCCAGCGCCTTCAGCATCCCGCGCGCCTTGTTGCAGGTCTCCTCGTACTCCCGTTCCGGGTCCGAATCAGCCACGATGCCCGCGCCAGCCTGTACATAGGCGGTGCCGCGATCGAACAGGATCGTGCGGATGGTGATGCAGGAATCCAGATTACCGTTAAAACTGAAATAGCCCACCGCTCCGGCATACGGTCCCCGGCGGACCGTCTCCAGCTCAGCGATGATCTGCATGGCCCGGATCTTCGGAGCGCCGCTCACCGTCCCCGCGGGAAAGGTCGCCCGCATGACGTCGAACATGTCCTTGGCCGGTGCCAGCCGCCCCACCACGTCGGAAACGATATGCATCACGTGGCTGTACCGCTCAATCACCATCAGCTCCGGAACCCGCACGCTCCCATAGGAGCATACGCGGCCGATGTCATTGCGGGCGAGGTCCACCAGCATAATATGCTCGGCCCGCTCCTTGGGATCAGCCAGCAGTTCCGCAGCCAGCCGTTCGTCCTCTGCGGGATCTTCAGCACGGGGACGGGTACCCGCGATGGGCCGGATTTCTACATTACCTTCCTCGCACCGTACGTGCACTTCCGGCGATGATCCCACCATACTGCGCTCCCCGAGCTCCAGGAAAAACATGTAGGGGGACGGATTGAGTGAACGCAATGCCCGGTAGGCCGACAAAGGATCGACGTCGCCCGGCGCCTCGAAGCGCTGGGAAAGCACCACCTGAATCACATCGCCCGCGGAAATGTATTCCCGCACCCGCTGCACCGCCGCCTTGAACTGCTCTGGCTCCATGTTCGACCGAAAGTGCACATCCACCTGCGGCCGCGTGGGAGCCTCGGCCAGCCGATACGAAACCGGCGACGTCAACTGCCTATATACCCCTTCAATCCGTTCCGCAGCTTGATCGTATGCCCGGTCGGGATCGCCCTGCACGTGCGCGTCGGCCACAATCCGGATCGTGTGGCGGACGTGATCGAAAATTACCAGTGTATCCGCGATCATGAACACCATGTCCGGCCACCCCAGTCCTTCGCCCCTGCTGAGCGGTACCCGTCTCTCCACCTGGGATATCCAGTCGTAAGAGATGTAGCCGACCGCGCCCCCGAAAAACCGTGGCAGCTCCGGGTCCGGGACCGCCTGGTATCCAGCCAGCACGTCGCGCAGCGCGTCCAGCGGATCGGTCCCTTCCCATCGCCGGAGCGTGCCTTCCTCGCCGATGACTTCCGCGCTGCACCCCCGGGCACGGAACACCAGGCGCGGGCTGCTGCCGATGAAAGAGTATCTTCCCAGCCGTTCACCGCCCTCCACACTTTCCAGGAGAAACATCCCCCGCTCGGTTCCGGCGCCTCCCTGCCTCAGGGCCGCATAGGCGGAAACCGGCGTCGCCAGGTCCGCCAGGAATTCACGCCACACCGGAACCAGATTCCCCTCACGGCATCGCCTGCGGAATTCGTTTCTGGATGGCTCCAGCATCAATACCTCACGGGTCAAGGTTGATCAGTTTCCCGGTTTCGAAATCCAGCCGGCGGTAGAAGCAATTGCGCGGCCGGCCTTCCCGGTTCACCGTGTGGCAGATGCCGCCGCGGCGCGGGCGCACTCGGAAAAGCAGGGAGTTCTGCTCGCAGTTCACCCGCACTTCCACCAGGTCGAAGCGGTTGCCGGAACGGCTGCCTTTCTCCCACAACTCGTTCCGGGACGTACTCCAGAAAACCGCGGTGCGCGTCTCGATCGCCCGCTTCAGCGCCTCCTGATTGACGTAGGCCAGCAGGATCACTTCGCCGGTATCCGCGTCCTGTACCGCCACCGGAATGATGCCCGGCGAATTGGCCACCGCCTTCTCCAGCTTGCCGAAATCCAGCCGTAGCTCGTCTCCCTCTTCTATGGCCTTGCGTTCCTCCGCGTCCATGTGCCCGCCTCCGTGGGTTACAGCCGTACCGGCACACCCTTGCTGCGCAGATACTCCTTGGCCTCCCGGATGCTGTACTCGCCGAAATGAAAGATCGAGGCGGCCAGGACCGCGTCGGCCTTCCCGATGGCCAGAGCCTCATAAAGATGCGCCAGACTCCCCGCTCCGCCCGAGGCGATCACTGGAACGCTCACTGCCTCGGCTACCGAACGGGTCAACTCCAGATCGTAACCGTCCCGTGTACCGTCGCGATCCATGCTGGTCAGCAGGATTTCGCCCGCGCCCCGCTGCACACCCTCCCGCGCCCACTCCACCGCCTCCCGGTCGGTGGGCACCCGGCCGCCGTGGGTGAATACCCGCCAGCCGCCGTCCGGATCGCGGCGGGCGTCAATGGCCAGCACGATGCACTGACTGCCGAAAAGCTGCGCCGCTTCGCTGAGCAACTCCGGGTTTTGTACCGCCGCGGTGTTGATGCTGACCTTGTCGGCACCCGCCTCGAGCATTGCCCGCACGTCGTCCACGGATCTCACCCCGCCGCCGGCGGTCAGTGGGACGAAGACCTGCTCTGCTACTGCCCTCACCACCTCCAGCATGGTCCGGCGCCCGTCCGAAGAAGCGGTAATGTCAAGAAACGCAATCTCGTCGGCGCCCGCTTCGCTGTACGCCCGCGCGATTTCCACCGGATCACCCGCATCCCGCAGGCGAACAAACTTCACCCCCTTGACCACCCTCCCGCCGGTCACGTCCAGGCACGGAATTATTCTCTTCGCCAGCATTTCGGTTCCACTCCGCCGGTTTCGACCCCCATAATAGCCTCCCGCACCCAAAAGTCCACCAATCCCCCCACCCCGCCTGTAAATAAGCCACTCTTTTGGTATGTTCAGCGCCGGCCGGAAGGCGTATTGTAAATATGGAGGTGCTCGTTCGGATGGCCGGACCCGACCAGAAGACGCCCGAGTCACCGGTGGAGCGCATCGCCGAACTGGTCCGGCGGCTCTGCATATCGCTGTCCAACGTCACCATGTACGCCCCCGACCATCCGGTCGCCCGTAAATCCATTGACGAAGCCTACCGGCAGCTCCGCCTGGTGATCGAGTCCAAGAACAAACCCATCATTATCAGCTCGGCCGAAGGGCGGATTCTTTTCGAGGGCCTCCCCATCGAGGAGGCCAATCCCCTGGTTGCGCGCCTGGCGCGCTTCATGGACGAATTGCATGTCAGCAATATTCAGTTCGCTCCGGAAATAACCGCCGAGGAATTCCATGCCTTCCACCGCATCCTCGCCGAAGGGACCGGAAGCATCAACGAGCGCGGCGGCCTGAGCGAATGCCTCCGGAAGGCGGGAATCTCGCACATCACTACCCCCACCGCCAGCTATGTGCTGATCACCGAAGACGAAAAAGTCGTCTCCCGCAAAGCCAAGGTGGTCGAAGGCGAAAAAATCGCTGAGGACGAGGCCGAAGAAGAGCTGGCCCGCTATATGGTTCAACAGGTCCTGCGCCAGGCCCGCGAGAAAAAATGGCTGCTGGAGGAAATCAAGAACCGGCCGCAGAAAGTCGCCCAGCGCATTCTCGACGGAATCGAGCTGGCCACCTCCCGCGCGGAGCTGGGCAAGGACGCGGGCGACAGCATAGACATACTGATGCAGAACATCCGCATGATCGGCGAAGTCATCGCGCAGGAAAGTGGTGAGGCCACCAGTGACGTCGAAGACGTGGAAGCTGCTGTAGTCACGTTGGAAAAGGAGCTGCGTTCCCGCTCCCAGCAACTGATGTCTTCCAAAGTGGCCGCCGGCTTCATCAACGAAATCCTGGGCATCGTCACCAGCCTCGGCGACCAGATCCGTGCCCGCCGGGTTACCAGCGAAATCATCAAGGGACAGACCGGACTCAAGGCGGCCGAAAAGCTCCTGCGGAAGATGGCTTCCGACGATTCCCGCCGGGAGCAACTGCTGGCCGCCGTGCGTGACGCCGCTATCAAGCAGGGTCTCGGCGAAAAGGACCTCAATCAGCTCATCAGTCGCATCAAGAAACAGCGTCGCCCGTCACGCCGGGCCCCACGCCGCAAGACTTTCGATCAGGCACTTGCCGACGGAATCTGCCAGCGTCTGAAAAAATTGTCCGTCGGTGACGATCAGCTCGCCCCCGCAGTGGAGTCTCTGGCCACCTTCCTGCAGAACCGCATGCAGGAAAGAGAAAAAATGTGGGCCTCCATCGTCGCCGGTATCGGTGCGGTCCTGGAATCCTCCGGTGTGCCGGCCGTGGTCTGGGATTACGATGGTCGCCTGCGCCTGGTCACCGCGGCGGCCCGCAACATCCTGGGAACTTCTTCCGGACGGGTTTCCCCGGAATTCATGACCGTCGCCGGTGACCTCCAGCCGCCTC
>QNAJ01000117.1 GCA_003641465.1 Verrucomicrobiota bacterium
CGGTATCTTCCGGGGTACCCTCGACGTTCAGTCCCGCTCCATTACCGACACGATGTGCTTTGCGGCGGCCGATGCACTGGCGGACTACGCCCGCGATCGCGGATTGGAGCCGGACCATATACTACCCACTATGGAGGACTGGGAAGTATTCGTTGAAGAAGCTGCCGCGGTCGGAACTCAAGCATGCCGCGAAGGGCTGGCGCGTACCCCCCGTTGCGCCGACGAGCTGCGTGCCAGCGCCCGGGAACTTATCCGCAACGCACGTCACATGGCCGGAACACTGATGGCCGAAGGCCTCATCGCGCCTCCCCCTGCGGAGGACTGAGATTCCCGGACTGCCGGAAGAGACCGCCTCCGGTACCGCCGTGTTACGGAAAAAATTGCCCTGACGCTCCGCGGTGTACGGGAGGCTGGGCCGCGTTTGCGGCTTGCTTTTCCAGCAGAACTGCGCAAAGTTGTTCGCCATCGGCTTCCGCCCCCATCGTCTAGAGGTCCAGGACGCCGGGCTCTCATCCCGGAAACAGGGGTTCGAGTCCCCTTGGGGGCGCCAGCGTGGCTTTGCTGCATCGGTTCACCTCGAAAAGGAAGCGGACAATGCCGGAATGGGCTGAGTGGGAAAGTCTCCGCGTCCGGGACCTGGTGCAACGGTTCTCCTTTCCGGCCAATGTGCTCAGTCCGGATCGGAGTATTGATGACCTCCTGCGGAAGTTTGTTGAGAATCCGCGTTGCCGCCACGTCTACGTCATAGATGACGACCAGCGGCTGGTCGGCGTGGTGAGGATGAATTCGGTGGTCCAGTACCTCTTCCCCTATGCCGGTATGCGCATCAACACCAACGAATGGATTCTCGGGGATCTCCCCCGGATCGCCCGCGTGAACCTCAAGGATCTGATCAATGACCGCCCCCATTTCGTCCATCCGGAGACCTCGCTCACCGAAATGGCTGAAATCCTGATTTCGGAAAAAATCAACGAGCTGCCCGTCGTGGATCAGGATCGGCGCCTTATCGGCCAGGTGAACGTCTTTGAAATCATCGCCCGCTATCTGGAACGCAGAAATGAGGACCGCTCACATAAGGAGCAGCACCGATGAATCTGGAGACAATTCTGCGTGCAGAATGTTGCGCGGCACGACGGCGCTTTGCCGACAAGGATGATATCCTCCGCGGTGTGGCGAAATGTGCGGCGCGCATCCTGGCCGGGGTATCGGAAGATGCCATCTATCAGGCACTGCAGGAACGTGAACAACTCGGCTCAACCGGGGTGGGTGCTGGAGTAGCCCTGCCCCACTGCCGCCTGGAGGTGGTGGACGATTTTGTAGCCGGCGTCTTCACCCTGGAAAATCCAGTGGATTTCGAAGCAATAGACAACCGACCGGTCCGACTGATTGCTTTCATCATCGCCCCAGATGACAAACCGCGCGAACAGCTCCGGATTCTTTCCTGCTTCTCGCGTACGCTCTCGGATCCTGACACTGTCGGGGAGCTGATGAAGACCACGGACCCGGCGGAACTGAGAACCGTCTTTCTCAGAGAGGCCGCCGCCCGCCTCGCTCCTACCGCCGAGGAGGAAATGACTCTCTTTCAAGTGCTCGTTCAGGATGAAAAGGTGTTCTCCCGCCTCCTTGACGTCTTCGGTCCTACGGCGGGAACCACGACCGTGGTACTGCAAGGACAGAACCTTTCGGCGTACCTCGGCAGGATGCCTCTTTTCGCCGCATTCTGGACACAAGAGCCTTCGCGGTCCTGCCGCCTGATAATGGCGGTTGTGAACCGCCGCCTGGCCAACGAGGTCATCCGCCGGATTGAAGAAATCACCGGTTCACTGAATCGGGCACGCGGCATAATGGTGACCGTGCAGCACCTCTTCCTGTGCGCCGGTGAACTGGAACTCTGATGGCACCGCAAGCATGTCTCCGGTCTTCCAGCAGGAACCACTGATAGTCATCGGTCTGGCAGCTGTCATCGCGTTCTACTGCGGTGCTCTGGCGCGGCGTCTCCGCTTGCCCTCCATCATCGGCTTCATGATTCTGGGAGTGATCTTCGGTCCGTCAGGAATGCGCCTGCTGGAAACTGAGCTGCTTGACCATCTCTCCTTCATTACCGAAATCAGTCTCGGATTCGTGGCCTTTGCCATCGGCGCCGAGCTCAGCATGAGGAGCCTGCGCAGTCTGGGACGCGGAATAATCAGCATCATCCTGGCGGAATCCTTCGGGGCCTTCGCGGCCGTCGCTCTCGCGGTCTACCTTCTGACGCGAAGCTGGCCGGTCGCCGTGCTGTTCGGAGCAGTCGCGCCGGCCAGCGCACCCGCCGGCACCGTAGCGGTCATCCAGGAGTACCGTGCCCGCGGTCCTCTTACCAAGGCTCTCTACGCAGTGGTCGGCTTTGACGATGGATTGGCCATCCTCATCTTCGGCTTCGCCGCTGCGCTTTCCCGTGCCCTGCTCTTCGAGACCCTCGGCCTTGCAGGCGGAGGAGAAGGGCTGCTCAATGCAATGCGTCAGCCCGTCGGAGAACTCACACTCAGCATTGTCGTGGGCACTCTCCTGGGGGTCATCTTCCTCATAGTGGTCCGACGCCTCGAGGCGCCGCGCGACATGCTGATCATGATCTTCGGTTTCATCGTATTCACCACAGGGGTAGCGGAAAAATTTCACTTCTCGCTCATTCTGACCAATATGACCATCGGCTTCATCCTGGTGAACCTCGGCTCTGAACCTCTGACCCGCCGGGTGACCGCTCCTCTTCACGATGTCATGCCCCTGGTATTTCTCCTTTTCTTCACCCTGGCCGGAGCTCACCTGCGGATAGACCAGTTGCCTCGGCTGGGAATCCTGGGCCTAGTCTACATCGCAGGTCGCTCTGCCGGCCTGATCGGGGGGGCGCGTCTGGGAGCGATGATCGGCCACGTTCCCGTCGCGGTACGCCGCTACGTGGGCCTGGGAATTCTCTCTCAGGCCGGGGTAGCCATCGGCCTTTCACTGATCGTTCATCAAGATATGACCGAATTGATGCAACAATCGC
This sequence comes from Verrucomicrobiota bacterium, assembly GCA_003641465.1. Classification (GTDB taxonomy): domain Bacteria; phylum Verrucomicrobiota; class Kiritimatiellia; order B70-G9; family B70-G9; genus B70-G9. The sequence continues at coordinate 3,023 of QNAJ01000117.1, forward strand.
AGGTACGCCATGCCGTTGCGGAATTCGCCCGCAGTCACCCGGGTATCTCACCCAATCTCTTTGACCCACTTCACATAGCCGGCATCCTGATCACCACGATCACTGCAACCTGTATCTTTTTTGAAATCGTGGGGCCTATTCTTACTCGATTTGCCCTGCTTCGAGCTGGCGAAATATCCACTGAGGCGCCTCGGCCATCAACCGCCCGATCCTGACCGCGACCCCTGTCCGCCAGCCGGCCACCTGACGTTCCCGGCCGCAATTTCTGCGGCAACGTGATATACTTGCCTGGCCGCCGGGACAGTCCCGGGAGAGCACAATGCAGCGCGATAGGACCATTCGGGACGAAATACTGCAGCCCGGATTTGCCGTGGTTCTGGTGGCCGCTTGGCTCCAACCCCGGGGCCGCGGTCTCTCTCTGCGCATGTGTCGCTTCAGCGGTGGATTGCTGCAGAAGCGGCTGATGTGGGCAGGCGATCGCAGCCGGATTCCACCATCTCTCGGACGGGAGATCGCCGCCATGCTGCACGCGGCTGCTGATCCCCGCCGCGCCCTGCTCGTCGGAACCGGTAATGGGTGGCGTCGCCTGGTCGCCTTGTTCCGGCCGGAAATTCTCCATACGGCCCGCACCCTGGATCTCACGAAACTCGTTCGCAGGCTTCATCCCCATCTGCCAGCGCGCGCCGGGTTCGAACAGATGGCGCGGGCCATGAATCTGAGCAGCTTCCTCGACGAAGAAAAACCGGCCGGCACGCTGGTGGAAGAAGTGCTCTGGAAGGCGCTTTCCGAGGCCGATGAACGGAAGTTTGACCTGGATGGACTGATGCACTTCGCCTCGCTGCCCCCGCGGAGACCCGATTTCACATCCTATGACTTCCAACCTTCAGAGATCGCAGCGGTTCCCCCCGGGCCCGGCGTCTATCTGTTTTATGACCACGCCGGTGTACTTCTTTATGTCGGCAAGTCCCGGAACCTCGCCCGCCGGTTCCGCGAGTATTTCTCTCCCCGGGCCCGCGTCCCGGAAAAGCTGGAGACCATCTGGCGGGCCATCCACCGGTTCTCCCTGATCGAAACCGGCTCGGATCTGGAGGCCACCCTGCTGGAACAGTATATGATCGAGGAAGCCGGTCCCCGGCTGAATGTCATGCGCCGCGTAGCCGAAGATGCAGCTCGCTATGACGTACCGGCAGTACCCGTGGCGGTGGTTGAACGTTCAACCCGACCCGACGCCGCTGAAGTTTTCTTTTTCGGCCGCGGCCGTGCGCTGCAGGTGCGAATTCGCCCTCATCGTCCTGCACCGGCAGGATTGCTCAAGGCGGTCAACTGGCACCTGGGAAGGGCACGCGCCTTCAGGCTGACGCAGACCATGCGCGATTGGGGCAAGCCGGGCGAGGTGATCGGCCTGCGTTATTTTGCCGCGCACCGCTCGCACCTCCACTGGGTGGAACTCGAAGAAGGTTATCCGGCCCGCGTTTTGGTTGCGACAATAATGACCGCCGCCCGCCGCCGGCTGATGGGAGAAACGCCTCCCGGCCCTTACCGCCCCAGCCCCGGTGTACCGTTCTGACCCGAATGATTCGCTGGTGCGAATCAGTCATCCATCCGCAAGTTAGTGATGGCACTCGGCACGTCGGGACACCCTACTTTCCTGCTCCCTCTTTCCCTATGCCGTTCTGAGAACGGCTACTACATCCCGCCTTCCGAGGAAAAGAGAGAATCTCTCGCCAAGGGCGCAAAGGACGCCAAGGAAGAATGACGAGAAGCCGATTCTTCCATCTGTTACGATCAACCAACAACCATCAGCCGGCAACCAAAGTGTAGTAGTGCGTGCTATACGCGCATTTGGGATGCCGATTAGAACATCGGCTACTACAACCGAAGGTCAGTGGTCAGTGGTGAGAGGTCACTAGTCAGTGGTCAGAGGTCGAGGCAGGCCGAGTTGTTGGCTTGTTGGTTGGTCGTTGTCGGGGGCTCGCGGTGTAGTAGCGCCTGTTCTAAGGCGCAATGTAGTAGTCCCGCAATCCTGCGGGATTCTGAAGCGCACAAAGTCGCATTGCCGGCCCCAATGCCGATATGACATCGGCTACTACAACCGGAGCTCAGTGGTCAGTGGTCGGAGGTCGGGAGCCGGAGGTCGAGGCAGGCCGAGTTGTTGGGTTGCTGGGTTGCTGGGTTGCTGGGTTGTTGGGTCGTCGGGTTGTTGGGGGTGAATGTGTAGTAGTCCCGCAATCCTGCGGGATTCTAAAGCGCACAAAGTCGCATTGCCGGCCCCAATGCCGATATAACATCGGCTGCTACAACCGAAGGCCAGCAGTCGGAGGTCAGTGGGCGGTGGGCGGGGTTGTTAGGTTGTTGAGTTGTTGGATCGTCGGGTTGTTGGGGGTGAATGTGTAGTAGCGCTTGTTCTAAAGCGCACAAAGTCGCATTGCCGGCCCCA
>QNAJ01000118.1 GCA_003641465.1 Verrucomicrobiota bacterium
CCACACCAGAGTCCGGAAGTACGCAACCGGCCAACCAGCCAGCGCCCATACCACCGCCGCCATCTGCAAAGCGGTCGCCGCCTTACCCAGCGCACGCGGTCTGACTTTCAGCTCGCCGACGACCGCATGCACGATCGCTGCCCCCAGGATGAGAAGGATATCGCGGCTGATAACCAGCAGAGTGAATGCAATGGGAAACTGCGGCTGCAGCCCGCTGATCGAAGGGCGGGTCAGGAGAACCAGCGCCGAAAGCAGCAGCAGCTTGTCCGCCAGGGGATCCAAAATGCGGCCCAGTTCGGTGATCTCCCGCCGCAGCCGGGCTACAAAGCCATCAAGAGCATCGGTCAGTGCGATCACCAGGAAAAGGATCAATGCCCCCAGCCGCTGGTATTCGTTGGGACTGCCGCGTTGAATGCTGAGAGTGTAGTAGAGCAGCAGCAGGATGAACAGAGGCACCAGCATGATGCGTAGAATGGTGATCTTGCAGGCCAAGGTCAGCCGGCTGGCGCTTTCCGTTTCCCTCCCGCTGGATGCTGAAGTATTCATGGTTGCTGCCCTGCGGTTCCTTTCTGCAGGTCCGAAAACGGCAGTTCTCTCAATGCCCGCTGAATCCGTGCCAAGACGCGGTCCCGGCCCAGCAGCTCCAGCATTTCGAACAGCCCGGGCCCGCGATCCGTTCCGGAAACCGCTACCCGCAGTAGGTGGATGTAGACCGCCGCCTTCAATCCCCTCCGCTCTGCGGCAGCGCGTACTTCCCTTTCTATGTCCGCAGCCACGAAGGGATCTACCTGCGCCATAAGCTCACCACACTCCCTGAGGCGGTCCCGGGCGTTCTCCACCCGAAAGCGCTTCTCAACCGCCCGCATGTCCCAGGCGTAGTCCTCCCTGAAGAAATACACCGCCATTTCCTTGACCTGTCCGAAATAGCGCAGCCTCGCCCGCAACAGTTCCCCCACCCGCTGCACGTATTGCTCATCCTCTGCGCCGCTAAGCAGTCCGGCTTCCTCCAGCGCCTGCCGGAACCGCCTCTGATAGTCCTCTTCCGGCAGGGCGCGTATATACTCGCCGTTCATCCACATCAGCTTCTGGAGATCCATACGGGAAGCACTGGGCCGCACCCGGTCCAGGTCGAACAGTCTTATCAGCTCATCGCGGGAGAGAATCTCCCGGTCATCTCCGGGCGACCAGCCCAGCAGAACCAGATAGTTGAATACCGCTTCCGGCAGATACCCCTGCCGCCGGAACTCGCCGACGTACGCCGCACCGTCGCGCTTGGAATAGGGCTTGCCCTGATCATTCACGATCATGGGCAGGTGCGCGAAAAACGGCGGTTCCGCCCCCAGGGCACGGTACAGGGCCAGATGCCGGAACGTGTTCTCGATATGATCATCCCCCCGGATTACATGCGTGACCCCCATGTCTATGTCATCAACTACGTTGGCCAGATGAAACACCGGGGTACCGTCAGAACGCACAATAACGAAATCCTGAAGGTCGTCGGCCGCCTTTTTCAGCCGCCCGCGTACCAGATCCTCGAATTCCATGTTTTCCGGCGGCATGCGGAAAACAATCACCTCTCCTGCCCCCTCTCCCTTCCGCGTGCGATAGGCGGCCCCCGCTGCCAGCAGGCGGTCGGCGGCCTCCAAGTGCGCCTCCCGCCGCCGGGACTGAAATACCGGCTCCCCGTCGTAGTCCAGCCCCAGCCATTCCATGGCTTCCAGCAGCGCCCGGACCGCCTCGTCGGTGGACCGCGCCCGATCCGTATCCTCGATCCTCAGCAGGAAGCGGCCGCCGTGGTGCCGCGCGAAAAGCCAGTTGTAGATCGCCACCCGTATGTTGCCGATGTGAACCTGCCCGGTCGGACTGGGAGCGAATCGGGTCACCACCGGGCTGCGGCCGTCCCCGCTACCTGGTGATATGGTTTGCATATCCGGCTGCTTTTGACAGATTATCTATCCGGTTTTCTCCCTTCGGAGCGAGAAAGTACGCTATTTGCAAGCAACATACAATGCAAAGAGCGAAAGCCAAAGACTTCATCCGCCAGATTGTGGCTGAGGATGTCAGGCGCGGGGTTTTCGGTGGCCGGGTGGTCACGCGATTCCCTCCCGAGCCCAACGGCTACCTTCACATCGGGCATGCCAAGGCGATACATCTCAATTTCAGCATCGCCCGCGAGTTCGACGGTCGCTGCCATCTGCGCATGGACGACACCAATCCGGTGACCGAGGAGCCGGAATTCATCGAGGCCATCAAGCGGGACGTAAAATGGCTGGGATACGACTGGGGTAAACATTTCTATCACGCCTCCGATTACTTCGAGCAGATGTACCGTTTCGCCGAAGAACTGATTACCAAGGGCAAGGCCTACGTCTGCGAACTTCCGCCGGAAGTCTGGAAGGAATACCGCGGTGTACCCGAGAAACCCGGACGGGAAAGCCCATTCCGCAACCGCCCCCCCGCCGAAAGTCTGGACCTGTTCCGGCGCATGCGCGCCGGGGAATTCCCCGATGGGGCCATGGTGCTGCGCGCAAAAATCGACATGAGTTCACCCAACCTCCATATGCGCGACCCGGTACTCTATCGCATCCTGCATGCGGAGCATCCACATACCGGGAAAAAATGGTGCATCTACCCGACATATGATTTTGCACATTGCCTGGAAGATTCGATCGAAGGAATCACCCATTCACTCTGTACCCTCGAATTCGAGGTGCACCGTCCGGTCTATGACTGGATCCTCGATCAACTGGGCATCCATCATCCCAAACAGATCGAGTTTGCCCGGCTCAACCTTTCCTATACCGTGATGAGCAAGCGATTGCTCACCAGACTGGTCAACGAAGGCAAAGTGAACGGCTGGGACGACCCGCGCCTTCCCACTCTCGCCGGACTGCGCCGTCGCGGGGTTCCGCCCGAAGCCATCCGGAACTTCTGCGACATGATCGGCGTCACCAGGGTGGACAGCCTGACCGACGTGGCTCTTCTGGAACATGCCATCCGAGACTACCTCAACCGTCATGCCCCGCGCGCCATGGCGGTCATCAACCCCCTGCGTCTGGTGATCGAAAACTATCCCGAAAAAGATGAGGAAACCTTCCAAGCGGTCAACAACCCCGAAGATCCTTCCGCCGGCACCCGGCCGGTGCCCTTCTGCCGCGAACTGTTCATTGAAAGGGACGACTTCCGGATCGAACCACCCCCCAAGTATCACCGGCTCGCACCCGGCCGCGAAGTCCGGCTGCGGTATGCCTGCCTGGTAACCTGTACCGGCTTTGACCGCGATCCGGAAACCGGTGAGGTGACTACCGTGTACTGCCGCTACGACCCGCGCTCCCGCGGGGGAAGTGCGCCTGACGGACGCAAGGTCAAGGGCACCATCCACTGGGTGTCCGCCCGCCATGCGGTTCCCGCAGTATTCAAGCTGTACGACCGGCTGTTCACCGTAGCGGACCCGGCTGACCGGGCAAAGGAAGAAGGCCGTGACATCACCGAGTTCCTCAATCCTCATTCCCTGCGCGTTGCCCGGGGATTTGTGGAACCCTCGCTCAGCTCCGCCGCTCCTCTCAGCCGGTGGCAATTCGAGCGACTGGGATATTTCTGTGCTGACCCGGACAGCGGTCCCCGCGCCCTGATCTTCAATCGTACGGTCACCCTGCGCGATTCCTGGTCCCGCCTGGAAAAAAAGCTGGCCGCAAGCCGAGACACTTAGCAGCGGGAAGCTTACCATGGCGAAGAATGCGATGCGGACACGGTCCTGGAGACTCCTCATCGCTGCGCTTCTGATCGGAATCGGGACGCTGCCGCTGCTCTTCAATCTGGACCACTGGTTCCGCGAGGATGACTATCTCTGGCTGTATGCCTTTCACCACCCGTCGCTGTGGAATGTCGCGGAGTTCCTCCGGCGCGGGCCGCTCTTCTTCTGGCGGCCCGTGCAGGCATGGCTCAGTTGCGCAGCGTGGAAATACGCCGGCCTCGAACCACGGAGCATCAACCTGCTTCTGGTCCTGGTGTGGGCGGGTGTACTCTGCTTGTTGTGGCAGCTTGCCGCCCGCCTTGATCGCACATCCTCCCCCGCATCTCACATTGCGGTCGGCGCGCTGATTGCCATGGCCGCGTGGGTCTACACGCCCTACTACTGGTTCTCGTTGGCCGGGGAAGCGCTGGGTACTCTTGTCGTACTGGGGGCGCTTCTGATCTGGCTCCGCCGCGACCATCCCTCGACCGCCGTCATACTGAGCGTGCCGCTGGCGCTCTGCGCCGCCATTCTGGCTAAAGAGACTCTCGGGGTCGCCCTCGCCATCTTCCTCTGCAGCCCGTTTCTCCTGCGGAGGCCGCGCCTGCGACCGGCGCATCTCGTTCCGTGGATTCTACCCCTGACCGTACTGGCGGTGGTGGCAGTGATGGATTTCCACCCGCCGACGAACGCCTCTGTGATCCGCGACTACCGTCCCGCTGCACCGGGCTCATGGGTGTCCCATTTCCTGGCGCTGTTGACCACGATGTTTGCGCCTTTCGCCGCAGGAGCCGACCTCTGGCCGACCCCCCTGCACCGCCTTTCGCTGCTGATTGTGGAGAAGTGTCCCTGGTTCGGCATGGCGGTGATTGCCGGCGCCGTGGTAATCCGGCACGACCGCCCCGTGTGGTTCAGCCTGATCTGGGTCTTCGCCGGGCTGCTTCCCTTCATCGCCAGCCGCACCTTGTACCCGCGCTACCTGCACTTCTCCGCAGTGGGGGCGGCTGTGATGCTCGGGCTCGTCGGTTCAGCGCTCTACACACGATCCCCGGCCGGCCTGCGGCTCTTTCTGGCGGCCGGCGGCATCGCGCTCCTGCTGCTGGGAGCAACCACCTTCTATCTGGTTCTCGTCCGCCAGACCGCCCTCCAGGACTACGGGCGCACTCTGCGGCGGCAGTTTCTCCGGCTTCCGCTCGAGGACCAACCTTCCATAGTGGTGGTCCACGGCCTGCCGCCCGCCGCCTGCAACCGCGGATTGGGCCTGCAGGAACTGGCCCGGCTTGCCACCGCCCGGGACCACATCTGGGTCTTCCTGGAAGATGAACTGGCGCTTCCCCAAGTGAGGCGGTTCATGGACCGTCCCGGAATCCGCCGCTTTGATATCCATATCAGCGGCTCGAATGCAGGCATCCCTGCCCACGGCGTTCCGGCCGCGTCTCCGCCGCCGGACCTCTCTTTCAACCGTTCAGATCATTCGGCGACCGCGCCCAAGAGCACAGCCGGACACCATGCCCCTTAAGTTGGCGGAAGGTCGCCCCCTCTTTGATGTAGCGCAACGCCTCCCGTGCATCGGTCACCACCGTCCCCGCCAGGACGTCCACGCCGTAGTCGAAGAGCACCGGCGAAAACGGAGTGCTGGGCCCCACCATGACGACAAACGCATCCGGGCGGCAGCTCGCCAGCAGGGTCTC
>QNAJ01000119.1 GCA_003641465.1 Verrucomicrobiota bacterium
GGCTGATCGGCTGGCGGAGCTCGAGCCCATCCTGCCTGTGCAGGTCCTGAAGCGGATCCGTGAAAAGGCCTGACCGGGCAAGCACAAACGTCAACGCGTCCACTTGATCATGAAGGGATTGCGAGCCTCTGGAGCAGCGTCGCAGCTCCAGCCGCTGGACGCGAAAACCTTGGGCCCCTCACGCAGTTTCGGAACCGGACTTAAGAAATTGGTATAGTTGCACGGCGTCCCATCCACCCATAACAGCTTCCCCCCGCGCCGCACCAATCCCATCCAGAACCAGCATCCGCGCGGAAAAAGCGATGCCACAAACTCGTTCTCTTCCGCGTCGCGGATGACCAGCAGATCCCCGCCCAGCTGACGGGCGATCCGGCGGGCATCATCCCAGCTCACGTAGAGTGGGACATAGACGTACTCCGCATTCCGGAACTTGTGCGCGAGCTCTCGGATAAGGCTCTGATTGCCGCGCCGTACCGCCAGCAGCACTTCTACCTCGCGGGCGTGATGCACGTACCGGAAATCACGGGCCCACGCATTTCTCAGCCATTCCAGGTCTCTTTCCGGAATCGAATCAGCCTCGAAATGAAACGTGTACGGGGGGCGCATGGCTATCTTGTGGAAGCGCTTCAGAGGGTTGCCGGCACACAGCAGGATGGAAAGCGGCAGATCGGACAATACGTCCACATCTTCTATCCGATTCCAGTTACAGCACAACACCGACAAGGCCGTCCCCTTCAACGGGCTCACATCCTCCACCAGATTCCCGGCACAATGCAACGTAGTCAGTCGCAACCCCTTCAGGGGACTGAGCGATACGATGCTGTTGTAGTTGCAATGCAGCACGCGCAGCGGCAGCTCAGACAGGGGCGACAGGTCGTCTATGAGATTGCCATCGCAGTAAAGCGTCGCCAGCGGCATCCCGCGCAGCGGCTCAAGGCTCCGGAGACCGCAATTGCTGCAGCACAGCCAGGAAAGCCTGGTCTTCTCCAAGGATTTCAGGGTTCCCACCGGATTCCCTGCAACGTTCAGCAGTCCAAGCGGAGCGCTCCTCAGGGGTTCCAGACTGCGGATACGGCAGTCTTCGCAGATCAGCGTATGAAGTCTCATCTCCGCCAAAGGTGATAGATCATAGATCGGGTTCGCACTGCAATCCAGGAACTCCAGAGGCAGGGAACGAAGCGGCTCGAGCGACCCGATATTGTTGCCCGCACAATGCAGACTGCGCACCGGCAGCCCCTCAAGCGGAGACAGATCGCTGATACCGCACTCCGAGATGTCAATCTCAAGCCCATCACCCTGGATACCGATGGTGAAATCTTCCGTACCCCACGCCTCCGCCAGCTTGCGGCGGATTTCGGGGAGGCGCTCCTGCAGGCGCATGCGCCGGGTACTGACACGATATCCGTGACGCGCCCGCCTCCGACGCTGTTCGTCCGGAACCGACTCGATCACTTCAGCAAACAGGTCGCGCGCGGTCTGGTATCTCCCCTTCAGCAACTGCTGTTCTGCCAGTTCCAGGATGTCTCTGGTCCACGGTGACCCACGCGTATATACCCGAATCGATCGATAATTGATCGCTGTCCGCCATGTCTGCAGTCCGATTGCGGTCCGCCCCGCTCCCGAAAGCGGCTCAGGGTCCTCCACAGCGAAGATCTCCTGACCGTCCACCTCCATTCGCAGCAGGCTGCCTACTGCTTCACACACAACGCGGTATATCCGTCCCTCGTTCAGGGGGGAATCCGGCTTGCTCCAGAGCCGCTGGCTGGCCCTGAGAAGAACATCCATTGTATTCTCGTAGCCGCCGAACTTGAACTCGTAACCGGTCTGTGGGATCGCCAGCTCGGAACCAGCTTCTTCCAGGCCCCGGATAAAACAGCCCACATCATCAAGGTACGGTCCTTCCAGTTGGCACTCAAATTCTATGCGGACGTCGCCCCGGACCTTTTTGCGGAAAAGCAGCACCTGTCTTTCCCCACCGAACAACCGCAGAACCCCTTTTCTCCATTCGTAGCTGCAACCTAAGGGCTTCCAGCGTCTCAAGAAGGTGTTGTCCTCGAATTCCTCCCGGGCCATCAGGTTCCACGCCCGGCCTTCGAGCCATGCGCCTATTTCTTCCCGCAGTCTGCGCACCGATTCCTGACGCCGCCCCGGATCAACCGAGAGGGCACGCATGCAAACCTCAGACAGATAATCGGGTACACGACCATCGGGCATGTGCGGCAGTGCCCGCCCCTCCGCGGCCAGCTGTTCTGCCCTCTCGGCGGGTGGCACGATCTCGCCCGCCAGTACCTTGCGAATCACCTCGTGGACATCCTTGCCGGAAACCGGCGGACGCAGTACCAGGATGGAATACAGAACCGCGCCCAGCGAGTAGATGTCCGCGGCGAACCCCGCCTCCCGACCACGCTCACGAACCATCTCGGGAGCCATGAATCCTGGAGTACCAAGCACCCTTCCGCTCATCGTACGGAATCCGGTCTCCACGCGATCGGTCTTCACCATCAAGTCCCCGGCGATCTCTCCGGCGTCCGCGGCGTAACGGGTATCCACAGGCGGTGCCTCAGCCATTTCCGGCGTAAGGACTTTTGCCAGACCCCAGTCCATCACCACGACCTCCCCGTAATCTCCCACAATAATGTTCTCCGGTTTGAGATCCCGGTGAACCACCCGGCGCGAGTGGGCAAAGCTTATCGCATCGCAAACGTGGCAGAAGATTTCCAGCATTCGCCGCAAAGGGAAACGAGCCAGGAGCCGCCGCCCCTCATCATTCCCATTCCGGATACCCTCCAGAATGTCCGCCAGCGTCAGCCCCTTCATATACTTCATGGTGTAATAGGCGTTGCCCTCGGGATCACATCCCAGCTCATAGAACGGAATGATGTTGGGATGTTCCAATTGAGAGGTGATCTGAGCCTCTTCGATGAAACGCAGGAAGTCCTGTTCGTCCATATCTTCGTATTTGGGAAGGATCTTGATAGCAACAACTCGGCGGGAATTCTTGTCCTTCGCCAAACGGACAACGCCCATTCCTCCCTCGGCGATCACGTCCCCGATCTCGTACTTGTGCCAGCCGTCCTGAAGCCGTCCCACCGAAGTGAATCTTACCGGTCCTTCACCTGCACCCACCTCAGCGCGACGGGTGCTTTTCCGCACCATAGATTCCAGCTTCTCCCTTACCGTCTTCTTCTTTTTCTTCTTCGCCGACATTCCGCCCCCCGTCTTCCCACGTATATCCTAACATACCCGCGCAACCCCGACTCACATATTTCTCCTCAGCCGGGCGGCGATCTTAAGGAAGCACACACCATGCCATGGACGCGGTCCGGCCCCCCCACCGGAACCCCTGGCTGCAGCAAACAATCAGAACCAGAAGGGATTAACTTTCAAACGGGCGAGGATATACCACGCTGTCGCGCCGACGTGTCCCCTGTGGTAGTACACCCAGTCGGGATTCCCTTCCACGCTGACCTTGAATCCGGTTGTCAGGCCATCACGCGAGGCTGCCGGCACGGCCCCACTTTTGAGCTGGGCCTTCTCAATCGTCGCGAGCATCCGTTCGTAGATCTCCCCGCGGCCAAGTTGAAGCGCCGCAAGAGCGAGTTGCGCGGTCCCTTCGTACCAGATACCGTCGCGGTCACGGTTGAAGTCCGCTCCGCCGCCGCATACATGGTGGCTGAGGGCATAGTCAATACATCGCGCAGCCCCATTAATACCCTCTCCGAACGCCAGGATGCTCCAAGTCTGTACATCCAGGGGAACAACGTTCGTGTTAACCGTGATCCCGTCCGAAAGGGTCCCGGTCCAAAACTTTCCCTCCGTCTCATCCCACATGGATTCCACGAAGCACTCCGCCTCACGCGCATAGCGAAGCCAAATGCGGTCACCGGTAATCGCAGCCAGGCGGTAGAAGGCGACCATGAGATCAATATTGTGCTCCGTGGCCTTCCAACCAACTGGCCGCAGGTCACTCTCCCAGCCTTCGACCCCTCCTGTGAACCCACCCGGGCCGCGTTCATCACGGCAGACTTCCACTACCCACCGTCCAAGATCCACGGCACACTGCAGATACCGCACATCACCCAGATGACGATGGGCCGCAAGCAGGGCTAACATCGCCCATGCCACGTTGCCAGCATAGCTGCTGACCGCCATGCGGTCCTCGTATACCTCCTGATCCCGGCAGTCCCAGAAGTTCGGCAATCGCGCGACCGGCGCCCCGTTCTTGAGTCCCCACCCCGGGAAGCTCTCCAGGTCGCCACACATGTACGCGTTCCGCAAGCGGACCCCGGAACAACCCCGATCATGGTATGCCGCGTAGACCAAGCTCTCGGCAAGTATGCGGGCCCGGCGCAACGAATCCTCTCCGCCTTCGGCAAGAAAAGCAATCAGTGCCACCGCATTATCATAGGTAAAGGCGACATTACGCATTATGTTGTCGAATCCTTCCAGAGCTCCATCGGTTTCGAAGCTCGCCATGAACCGCAGATCGTTCGTCCGCGCCAGATCAATCCAGATATCGTCCAGGTAAAATACCACATCCTCCCGCCCGCGATTTCGGTAGGCGTCCACCACCCACCCGAAGCCCCCAATGACATAGCTTAGATCTGCCCCCGAAAGGTTTATGGTGTATTGCTTCCACTCCCGGCTCAGCCTGATGAATCCCGTACTTACTTTCGGAAAACTGTCCGGATAACGCCCCACCGGCTCAATCGATCGCCCACGGTGGTCCACGCTCCACCCCACTCCACCGCAGAAAAATTCCACGCGCTCTCCCCCATCCCGACCCCGCGCCCAGAAAACCAGCTTTTGTGCCCCCCGCAGGTCATAGCCGGCATTCGCCTCGTCACCCCAGTTTTGCCGCGGATATCTATCGCCCGGCCCCATCACTCCATTCAGGAAGTAGAATCCGCCCCAATGGCAACCGGTGCGCTCATAGCCGCATTCAATTGAAGAACCACCGCTGTGTGCCGTTCCCGTGCAACATACATCCATCCATGCTCCGGAATCCTCTCCCGGCATGCGTGCCAGGCAGGCGAAATGATTTCCGCCAGCACCTACTTCCGTGTAGATATCAAATCGCCGGTGATATCTATCCATCATCCGGCACAGGAACCCAACCGACCGCTTCAGGGGTGAAGCCGGCCCTGCATCCCAGTCCGGCCCCGCATCCGCATGTCCCTTTGCTGCGGCCAGCCACAAGGCAAGCGCCAGCATTCCGCGCCAAGTGCCCCGTATCCGTGTCATCTGCAAAGCCACTCCATTTCCCACCCGGTTCCATGCGGACACCCTGAGCAGCCGGGGTGCCACTGGCTTCCATCGTTACCTCCTCATTCTGGGTGTACACTGGTATGCTAAAGCGCTTGAC
>QNAJ01000120.1 GCA_003641465.1 Verrucomicrobiota bacterium
ATCCAGCGGAATCCCATTTTCGGCGCGCGCATGGGTGTCGGTGGCGGCGCGGCGGAACCTTATCGTCACTGGCCGCCGTTTCTGTACTACGCGGATAAATCGGGCTTGTTAGAGGATATCCGGATATTTTAGCTCGATTTTTACCTCAACCTATATCTCTGCCTGTCCCGCAGTGCAAAAAAGGAGACAAGATGAATCCCGTCAAAATCAAGGAAAACGTCTATTGGGTGGGCGCGGTGGACTGGAATCTCAGAAGTTTTCACGGATACCGCACGCCATTCGGCTCGACGTACAACGCGTACCTTATCGTAGATGAAAAGATCGCGCTCGTGGATACGGTGAAGCGTTCGTTCGCGGAGGAGTTGCTCGAGCGGATAGGGCAGGTCATCGAACCCGCGAAGATAGACTATCTGATCTCCAATCACGCGGAGATGGATCATTCGGGCGCGCTGTCCCGGCTCCAAAAACTGGCTCCAAACGCCACGATCATCGCCACGGAGCGGGGCCAAAAAGCCCTGACCCGGCATTACCAGTCGGATTGGCCCTTTCGCACGGTGAAGACCGGGGACACGCTGGACCTCGGGAAGCGGCAGTTAGCGTTCGTGGAGGTGCCGATGGTGCATTGGCCGGAGTCGATGGTGACGTATTCACCCCATGACCGTATCCTCTTTTCCAACGATGCGTTCGGCCAGCATATCGCCACGTCCCGGCGCTTCGACGACGAGGTCGGTTGGGAGATCGTGCACGAGCAGGCGGCCAAGTATTACGCCAACATCGTGATGCCTTTTGCCAATCCGGTTCAGAAGGCGTTGGACGCTGTTGGAGGCCTGGATCTCGATGTCATCGCGCCGAGCCATGGGATCCTGTGGCGGTCGCACATAGATCGCATCGCAGCCGCATATCACTCGTGGGCCAACGCCGAAGCCGAACTCAAAGCACTGGTGATCTACGATACGATGTGGGGCAGCACGGAAAAAATGGCTAAGGCCATCGGGGAGGGCATCGCCGACGAAGGCGTCGAGGCCCGGCTGTTTAATCTGACACTTTCGGATCACAGCGAGATCATCCGGCACGTGCTCGATGCCAAAGCGATTCTCGTGGGATCCCCCACGCTCAACAACGGGATGTTTCCGACGGTCGCGGCGTTTTTGACCTATCTCAGGGGCTTGAAGCCCCGGAAGAAGATCGGAGCTGTTTTTGGGTCTCACGGCTGGGCGGGAGGAGCAACCAAGGCCATCGCCCGGGAATTGGAGGGCGCCCACATCGAGCTGGTGGAGCCGGAGTTGAAGGTGCCCTTCGTTCCGGATGGGGACGATCTCCGGCAATGCACGGCCTTGGGGAAGACGATCGCGCAGAAGATCAACGCATCGTAAACCTTTCACCGCAAAGGCGCAAAGAGCGCAAAGAAAGACAAAACCTGGTGATTGGTGAGTGGTTATTAGTGAGTGGGAACTCCTCCACCGATCACCAATCACCAATCACAAGAAGGGAGAAGCCATGGAACTGAAAGGAAGCCAGACGGAGAAGAATCTGCTGACCGCGTTTGCGTGGGAGTCTCAGGCCCGGAACCGATACACGTATTTTGCCAAGGTGGCTCGTAAGGAGGGATACGAGCAGATTGCGGCGATTTTCGAGGAGACCGCGTGGAACGAGCGCGCACATGCGAAGGAGGAATTTAAGCTCCTGAAAGGCGGCGAAGTGGAGATCCAGGCTGCCTATCCGGCGGGCGTGATCGGGGATACCGAGGCCAATCTGAAGGCGTCCGCGGGCGGCGAGCACTTTGAGTGGACGCAGATGTATCCCGACTTCGAGAAGGTGGCCCGGGAGGAAGGATTTTCTCAGATTGCGAGCCTGTTCCGAGAGATCGGCGAGGTGGAGGAGGAGCACGAAAAGCGCTATCTAACACTGCTGAAGAATGTTCAGGAGGGCACGGTGTTTAAGAAGGCCAAGGTCGTCCGGTGGAAGTGCCGCAATTGCGGGTACGTGCACGAAGGGACCGAGGCTCCAAAGAAGTGTCCCGCTTGCGCCCATCCCCAGAGTTACTATGAGGTAATGGGGGAGAACTACTGAGCGTGGGGCGTGAGGGCAAGCCGGAACAAAGGGGACAGAAGAGATAGAAAGGACAGAAGGGGAGCATTTTTC
The DNA here is from genome assembly GCA_003641465.1 of Verrucomicrobiota bacterium. Lineage (GTDB taxonomy): Bacteria > Verrucomicrobiota > Kiritimatiellia > B70-G9 > B70-G9 > B70-G9. Next base: position 2,143 of record QNAJ01000120.1, read on the forward strand.
CCTCTTTGTTCTGGCCTATCTCTTTGTCCCCTTTTTTCATGAATTACTGGGGCCGAAATTTGTGTCCAGATACTCATCAGGACCACAGACGAAATTCCCATGCGCTGAGTAGATTTTCATTGACAATGCGCTTTTTTATTCGTATATTATATAAATAAATGCTGATATACTTATGAAGGAGAACATGTGGAAACCGCTCTTGAAGTGTTCAAAGCCCTTTCGAACCCCGTCCGCTGGAACATACTCCGGCTTTTGAAGCAGCGGCCCTTCTGTGTCAATGCGCTGACCTATCGTCTAAACGTTTCTCAGCCGGCCGTATCCCAACATCTGAAGGTGCTGGAATATGCCGGCCTGGTTCGTGGGACCAAGACCGGACTCCAGGTGCATTACTGTCTGATTCCCGAAAGGCTGGACGAGTGCATCGGACTGCTCCGGGATTTGAAAGGGGACGATGGGTAAATGCCGGAGCAGAACTATTTTTATATTCTTACCGAAGAGTCCGCGAAGTCCGCAGAGAAAAAAGAAAGGTTGGTAGGATGAAGGAAAAGGGGAGCGCGCCTGCCCCGGCCCGGGACGAGAGGGCAAAGACGAAACAGGGAATAGGCCCGCGTAGCATGCGCGACAAGCCGAACCAAAAGCAGGGTCCCGGAGGAGAGGGTCGGCGTGGCGCAGGAAAGCAGGGGAGAGGAGGAGGAAAACAGGGCAGACCTTCCGGCCCGGTGCGGCCTATCTTACAGCGTTTATTGGGCTATATGAAGCCTCATGTCAGGATGTTGTTTGGGGTGTTGATCGCTATGTTGGCCACGACGGCCATTGAGTTAGCGCCCCCGTGGCTGATCCGCTATTCCGTGGATGGCTTGATCCTGGGCGGTCACCCCGAACGCATCTGGTGGCTGGCAGCGGGATTGTTAGGAATCTCATTGCTTCATGGAGCCATAGACTTTGTGCGCCTCTATCTGGGGGCCTACACAGGTCAGCAGATTGTTTTTGAACTTCGTAACGCCCTCTTCGAGCATCTCAGTCGGCTTTCCTTTTCTTTTTACGACAAGGCACGCACTGGCGATTTGATGTCCCGGGTTACTGCGGATGTAGATGTATTGAGCCAATTTTTTGCCCGGGCCGTGATCATCGTGGTAACCAACATCCTGCTGTTGCTCGGCATGCTGGTTATTCTGTTCATCTGGGACGTGCGATTGGGACTGTTGTACCTGCTTTTTCTCCCTCTGGCCGGGCATGCTATGTGGGTTTATTCTCAGCGTCTGCGTCCGGCTATGGGCAGAGTGCGACGGAAACTCGCCGATCTCACTGCCGTCCTGCAGGAAAGTTTGGTCGGCATCCAGGTGATTAAACTCTTCGGACGTGAGGGATTTGAGGAGAAGAAGGCCGACGGGCAAAGCAAGGGCTTACTGAAGGCCAATATCGAGACCAGCAAGATCAGTGCTTTTTGGATGCCCTACGTCAACGTCTTGATGGGCCTCAGCATGGGATTGGTGCTCTGGATCGGCGGAAGGGGCGTGATCCGGCAGACGATTTCTTTGGGTACTTTGATCGGCTTTACGGCCTACCTCAGTATGCTCTTGCGCCCCATTCGTCAGACCGGGATGATGTTGGGGGCTTTTATGCGTTCCGTGGCTGCGGCAGAACGGGTCTTTGAGGTGTTGGATATTCCGTCCGATGTTCAGGATGCGCCCGGCGCGTATCCGCTGCCAGCCGTCACAGGCCGGGTGCGGTTTGAAGGCGTCCATTTTTCCTACGACGGTCTCAATGAGGTTTTGCACGACATTCAGTTGGAGGCCGAACCGGGCGAAATGGTGGCGTTTGTAGGCCCTTCCGGCTCGGGCAAGACGACACTGGTTCACCTGCTCCCTCGTTTTTACGATGCACAGGAAGGCACGATTACCATAGACGGGCACGACATCCGCGGGGTCACGGTCGAAAGTTTGCGGGATGCCATCGGCATTGCCATGCAGACGGTTTTTCTCTTCGACGTCTCGATTGGCGAAAACATCGCCTACGGCAATCCGCATGCGCGTCAGGAGGAGATCGAGTGGGCGGCCCGTACGGTGCAGATGCATGACTTTATCACTGCGCTTCCGCTGGGCTACGGTACGCCGGTGGGGGAACGGGGCGTGCGGCTTTCCGGAGGACAGAAGCAGCGCATCGCTCTGGCCCGGGTGCTTCTGAGGAACCCGCATATTCTGATTTTCGACGAGCCGACGTCGAGCGTGGAGGCGGATACGGAACGCCGTATGCAGCAGGCGTTGCAGGAAGTACGCGCGCATCGCACCACCTTTGTCATCGCGCATCGGCTGTGGACGGTCCAACAAGCCGATCAAATTTTAGTGTTGCGCGAAGGCCGCATCGTGGAACGGGCGCAAGGAACCCCAAGACGGTCCGCACACGAAGCGTTGCTTGCGAAGAAGGGTTTCTACCGCGAGCTCTACGAAAACCAGTTTCGGGGAGAGACGTTGGCCGCGAAGAAAGGGGGCGCGTGATGGCCATTCGGGGAGGATTTATGGGGCGGCTTCAAGGCCGGGAGGAGCATTTTAATCTCCGGGACCTGGACCGCCAGGCCATTCGGATGCTCGGTAAATACTTACGGCCGTACAAAGGGCGGCTCCTCTTGGCCGCACTGGCGATGCTCGCGGTGACGGCTGCTTCGTTGGGGATGCCCTATCTGAGCAAGGTGGCCATTGACCGGTACATCGCCCAGGGCGATATGAGGGGCCTCGCCTTGATTTCATTGCTCTACCTGGGCTTAAACGGCATATACTGGCTGGGGGCTTATTGGCAGGGATATCTGTCAGGATGGGTGGGACAACACGTAGTATATGCCATGCGGCGGGACCTTTTTCAACATGTCCTCCGGCAATCAAAGCGGTTTCACGAAGGGGAGCCTGTGGGGCAGATCGTCTCCCGCCTGACCCATGATGTCAATACCCTTTCTGAAGCCGTATCCGGCGGCATCCTCAACCTGGTCAATGATCTGCTGACCCTGACCGGGATCGTCGTCGTTATGCTCATGTTTCACGTGCGTCTGACCCTTGTGACCATGACGGCGGTGCCTGTGGTGCTGTTGAGCATGGGATACCTGGGCAAAAAAATGCGGCTTGCCTATCGCCAGGTGCAGCAGGAATTCGCGGCGGTGAATGCCGGGGTGGAGCAGAGCGTCTCCGGGATGCGCGTGGTGCAGTCC
>QNAJ01000121.1 GCA_003641465.1 Verrucomicrobiota bacterium
CCCAAACGCAAACTTGACAGAAAGTCCAATGCCTCCTTGGTCGTGAGCAGCAGCGCATGGGATAATACACCATAGGCCCGCAGAATGTGATCGTGCAGAATCACGGGCTTTTTCTGCCACAGGCGCGCGCGCGCGTTCAACTCGTGCTCAACCACCTCCTGAACTATCTGCGCCAGGTTGGTTACGATTTCAGTCTCCCCCTCTCCAAGGGTAACCTGGTTGGAAATCTGGAAAATGTTCCCCACCGCCTCACTCCCCTCGCCCAAGAGCCCGCGCACCGTCAGTCCGATCTTGGTAAGACCGCGTACGATCGGCTCCATCTCCTGGCTGAGTACAAGGCCGGGGAGGTGTAGCATCACACTGGTGCGCATTCCCGTACCCACATTACTGGGGCAGGCCGTGAGGTACCCCAGTCTGCTCGAGAACGCATAAGAGACAGACGCCTCGATTCCATCGTCCAGCCGATTGGCAGCCTCCCACGCGGAGGTCAGATCCAGCCCGGGAAGCACAACCTGCAGCCGGATGTGATCTTCCTCGTTGATCATGACCGAGAGCCGGCCGTCCGGCACCGCCACCAGACCACCTCCTTCGCCCGTATCCATAAGGTCCCGGCTGATCAGATGCCTCTCCAGCAAGAACAGCTTGTCGAGCGCCGACAGCTCTGTCATCTCAACCGCTATCGCCTTTTCCAGTTCGGGTAAGCCCAGGAAGACTGTCTTCAGGTTGTCCCAGATCTCCTTCCTGTTTTCCGGCGTACACCGTTCCGGAAATGGATACGCGGCGAGATTACGAGCCAGCCTGACCCGACTGGAAATCACCACATCCTGGGAGTCGGCGCGGGTAAGCCAGGAATGCCCATGCGCAAAAAAGCGATCCACCACGGACTTACGCGGACGTCGTGGACGCTTGTCCCTTTTCGTATTCATTGATCAGGTCGCGTAACCTGGCAGCCTCTTCGTAACGCTCTTCCGCCACGGCCTTCCTCAGCGCTTCCCGCAGATCTTCGAGCGATGCCTGGCGCGGCAGAGCGCTTCGGCTGCGCCGTGGAATCTTGCCGACATGCCGGTCGTGCCTGTGCAGCGCCCGCACTAACTGCAGAACCTCCTTTTCAAACGTTTCGTAACAGCGGGGACAACCGAGACGACCATTCTTCTTGAACGCCGAGGCGGAAAGGCCACAACGCGGACATTTGACCCGCTTGCCTTCCTTGCGCTCCGGGGAGCTGCTCACCCCCATCCCGAGCATCACGTCCGCCACCGAAACCGGCGATTCCAGATCCAGTCCCAGCTCGGCACAGCATTCCTCGCAAAGGTGAAGCTTCCTGACTTTTCCGTCCTCCACCTGGTGAAGGTGAACCGTGGCTTCGTTCTTATGACACCTGTCACACAGCATGCGCCCGCCTCGCTTCAATGCCGTGCTGACTAGATCGCTGTACCTGACCGCTGGACAAGCTGCCGGAATGCGGCCATCAGCGACCGAGTAACCGGTCCGGGTCTCCCTGACCCGATTGCGCGGCGGTCTACCTTGACAACTCCTATTATTTCGGCCGCCGTGCCCGTCAGGAAGACTTCATCCGCAGTATAGAGATCATACCGGGTCAGCACGTCTTCCCTTACATCATAGCCCATCTCGGCCGCCAGTTCCATGACCACCCCCCGCGTTATTCCCTCCAAGGCTCCGCACCAGGAAGGGGGTGTGACAATCCGATTGCCCTTGACCACAAAGACGTTGTCTCCCGATGCCTCAGCAACAAATCCCTGTGCATTCAGCATGATACACTCCATCACCCCGGCATTCAGTGCCTCTATCTTAGCCAGAACGTTATTAAGGTAGTTCAGACTCTTGATGCGCGGATTGATGGCCTCCGGCAGATTGCGCAGGGTGCCAACCGTCACCAGTTCCAGCCCCTTCTCGTATAGCTCGGGCGGATAGAGCTGTATCTTGGAGGCAATGATGATAATCTGCGGATTCCGACACACAAACGGATTCAATCCCAGCGTCCCCACGCCACGCGTGACAATGGGACGGATATAGCCGTTGCGGATCCGATTGGCGCGACAGGTCCGAATTATGTCAGTCGCCATTCGTTCCTTGCTGATAGGGATCTCAAGAGCGATTGCCTGCGCCGAGGCATACAATCGGTCGATATGGCGCTCCAGCATGAATATCCGGCCATTATAGGCCCGAATTCCTTCGAAGACCCCGTCTCCGTAGAGCAGGCCGTGGTCGAATACCGAAATCCGGGCTTCCGCCTTATCCACCAGTTTACCGTTTACGTAGACCTTCATCTCCAACTCCCTCTCCTAGCCTGTGTGGTCAACTCCCACCTCAGCCTCTCTGCCGTGCCGATTCTTGTCACGAAGGGCCCTGCTCCGCAGTCAGGCGCCCATCATGAATACGTACCACTCGCGCACACCGTTCTACCACATTCCGGTCATGCGAAACCAGAACCAGGGTATGACTTCCGTCACGGACAATGCTGAAGAGGCAGTCGAGAACCTGTTTCCCTGTTTCACTGTCAAGATTCCCGGTAGGCTCGTCCGCGAAAACCACCTCCGGATTGTTCATCAATGCCCGCGCAAGAGCTGCCCGCTGCTGCTCCCCACCGGAAAGTTCCGCCGGGCGGTGATCGATTCGGTGTGCCAGTCCGACTTTCTCCAACAAATCTTGTGCTCTGCGACGTATGACCCCGGTCGAACGTACCGCTCCCCGCCGTACCATTGCGGGCAACATGACGTTCTCCAGCAGCGAAAGTTCCGGCAGCAAATAGTAGGCCTGGAATACGAAACCCATGAAGCTGCCGCGCAGCTGCGTTCTCTCGCGGTTGCTCATTTCAGAATATGCCCGCCCGCGGAAAAAAACATCCCCCCGAGTCGCAGGTTCCAGGGCCCCGAGAACGTTGATTAACGTGGTCTTTCCAGCCCCGCTTGCACCTACTATACCCAGTGTTTCTCCTGCCCGTACCTGCAAAGATATCCCGCGCAGCACCTCAATTTCCGACCCACCGACCCTGAATGTCTTATAAACGTCACAGGCCTGGATAACAATTTCGCTCCCCCGCTCTGACTGCCGATGGTCATTCATAGCGCAACGCTCTCGCTGGATCCTGGCGGGCGGCACGGTAGGCCGGAATTACGCCGGCCAGCGTGCAGATCACCAGAACTGCTACGATCACTGTGACCAAGTCCTCCAATGAAGTGCGGGCGGGGATCTCGCTGAGGCGGTACAGCTCTTTGGGAAACAGGTCCAGCCCGAGACGAGCAGACAGAAACCGCAGAATCTCATTGCGATAGTCAAGTGCCATCAGACCGAGAGCCAGTCCGAGCCCGGTCCCGATCACACCGGAAATCCAGCCCTGCCACAGAAAAATCCTCATGATCGTTCCCGAAGGAAAGCCCAGCGCCTTCATCAGACCGATCTCCCGCGTTTTCTGCACCGCCAGCGTTATCAGCGTGTTAGTAATCCCGAACGCCGCCACAACGGTAATAAATATGAGCAGGAAGAACATCATGTTCTTTTCAACCCGGAGCGCGGCGAACAGTTGACGATTGAGCTGCATCCACGTCATTACGCGGTAACCGGGCCCTATGGTTTGCGCGATATTCTGCGCAACTTCTGCCGCCTGGAATGGGTCCGCAGTCATCACCTGCAGCCCGTGCACGCCTTCCTCCAGGCCATAGAGGTCACGGGCCGCTTCCAGTGAGCTCAGCACGTAACCCATATCAAAATCCCACATCCCCACTTCAAAGATTCCCCTGACGATCATTTCCTCGGGCAACCGTATTTCTTCTTCCGAGATAAAGCCCGCCGGTGAATACACCAGCACCCGCGAGCCCACTCTGAGCCTCAGTTCCCGTGCCAGATCCGCCCCCACCACCAATGCTGTGCCGGTCACATCGAAATGGCCCGCGATGATACTTCGCGGGATCTGGCTCACCCGGCTCTCCCTGCACGGATCTACCCCACGCAACATCGGTGTATACACGCTGTCATTATGCTGCAGGAAAACCAGTCCCTGAACAAATGGGGCGGCGGCCTTGACTCCCTCCACCCGCTCAACTTCAGCAATCAGCCGGTCAATGTCGTAGATCACCCCGCGGCTGCCGGTAACCATCACATGAGCATTGAACCCTAGAATCTTCTCGCGCCACATATCATCGAACCCGCTCATTACCGAAAGAACCACCACCAGGACGGCGACACCCAATGTCACACCGAGTACAGAAATCACCGTAACTGCGGAAATGAATGTCCGCCGTGGGCGCAGGTAACGCAGGGCCAGAAATAATGACACCGGAAGCTTCATTTCTCTTCTACCGGCCTGCGAACCACCACCTTCACCGATCACTTCCGGGCCGCAACAAGGGAAACAGAATCACCTCACGAATCGAGTCGGCGCCGGTGAGTACCATTGTCAGCCGGTCAATTCCAATCCCCATGCCGCCGGCCGGCGGCATACCATGCTCAAGGGCATTCAGAAAGTCCTCGTCAATACGCGAGGTATCCCCCCCGCATTGTTGCTCGAAGCGTCGGCGCTGCTCCAGCGGATCGTTGAGCTCGCTGTAGGCGGGGGCAATCTCCATCCCTCCAATTACCAACTCAAAGACGTCCGCCGTATCCGGGTCGTCCGCACTCCGCTTCGCCAGCGGAACCAGCTCGGCGGGCAATGCCGTAACAAATGTGGGCCGGGTAAGCTTCCTTTCTACCAGCTTCTCAAATATCTCCTGGGTGATCTCACTCTTACTCCATTCGGCCGCCACCCTCAGCCCCAGCGATTCCGCCCGGCTCCGTGACTCTTCATCGGAGAGAGCAAACCAGTCGTCACCGGCGACCCGCAATACCAGTTCACGATAGGGTATCTCCGGCCATGGGGGGCTCAGGTCAAGAACCTCGCCATCATGCAGCCGCACCTTCGGTTCCCCGTACAATTCCCGCGCGCACTCGGTGACTATCATCTGCGCCAGCACCTTCATGCGGTTCACATCCGCATAAGCCTCATAGAGCTCCAGCATAGTGAATTCCGGATTGTGCTGGCGCGAGATCCCCTCATTGCGGAAGTTGCGGCTCAGCTCGTAGACCCGGTCAAATCCAGCAACCAGCAACCGCTTGAGATACAGCTCCGGCGCAATCCGCAGAAACAAATCCCGTCCCAGTGCATCGCAATGGGTCCGGAAAGGCTTGGCCGCTGCGCCGCCCGCCATCGGCTGCAGAACGGGTGTTTCCACTTCCTGATAGCCTTCTGAGTCAAGCAGCTGCCTGACACGACGCAAAATCCGGCTGCGGGCAG
>QNAJ01000122.1 GCA_003641465.1 Verrucomicrobiota bacterium
ATTCGAACCTCCACGGCCTCATCGGCCACAAGATCCTGAATCTTGCGTGTCTGCCAGTTCCACCACGGGTGCAACAGCCGAGCAAGTGTTAATAGATCAGGAGGCATTCAAAGTCAAGCCGGCCCCGGAAAATCGGATTTTTTCTCGTATGGTTCCGGAGGCTAGGATAGAATCCGACGGCACTCGATACGGAGGCAGGCAGGTGTCGGCTCCGCGTCCAGATCCGGTTCTCAAGGCTCAGAGCCTTCCTGAGTTGCTGGAGCTGCGTGCACAGCATACTCCCGCTGCTACCGCCCTGCGCTATTTTGATTCTGGCGGGAATCACTGGACGGAAAAATCATTCGCCGAACTACACCGTTCAGCTCTCCTCAACGCACTTTTCCTGGCGGACCTCTTTCGTGACCGGCATGTTCCGACGCGCGCAGCGATCATCATGGGCCGGCGCCCTCAATGGCCGGAGGTGTTTTTCGGGGCTTGCTGGGCAGGAACTGCCATCCCTGTTGATCCTCAACTGCCCGAGGAGGAGATTCTTCACATTCTACGCGACTCGGAAGCCAGCGTGGTATATGCCGAAAGTGAACACGCGGATCTCGTTCTGCAATACTGTGACACCCTGCATAGTCTGAAGCACGTGGTTATCTTTACGGGAGCAACGCAGCCCCCCGCCGGAAGGGCGGCCGGGCTGCAGGTCCACATGTACGAAACGGTTGTACAGCGCCCACACCCGGAATCCGTTGTCCCGCCACCTGTGCCATCACCCGGGAAGCTGGCGGCAATCATTTATACCTCGGGAACCACCGGGCGGCCTCATGGAGTTCTCCTTACCCATCACAACCTAGTCTCGAATGTGAAATCCTGTCTTGCTGCGGTGAGGATCCTGCCCAGCGACGATTTCCTGCTGGTGCTGCCCTTGCACCACAGTTTCGCCCTCACCGCCAGTCTGCTGGTACCCGTTGCCGCTGGAGTACCCGTGAGCATGGTGCGCAGTCTGCGCACCGTTACCGAAGACATGCAGCAGCTGCGTCCCACCATTCTGCTGACTGTTCCCCTGATGCTTTATAAGATGAAGGAGCGTGCGGTTCACCAGATTCGCCGCTCCCCTCTCACCCGGGTCCTCTCGCTGCTGCCCGGCGGCTCACGCATTGTGGGATTCCGTATCCGCCGGTCCTTGGGCGGAAGGTTGAGAATGATCGTAGTGGGTGGAGCCGCTTGCGATGCCCGGGTCCTTCGCTGGTTCCGCCGACACGGAATACCGGTCATTGAGGGATATGGCTTGACCGAAGCCAGCCCCGTACTCACTCTCAACCCGCCCGAGAAGCCGCGGCCCGGCAGCGCAGGTCGCGCGCTGCCCGGCATAGAGATCCGTATCCATGATCCCGGTCCTGACGGGGTAGGAGAAATCATCGCCCGGGGCCCGAATATATCTTCCGGCTATCACAATGATCCCGAAGCAACGGCCGCCACTTTCCGCGACGGCTGGCTCTTCACGGGCGATCTGGGACGCTTGGATGCGGAAGGATTCCTTTTCATCACCGGACGCCGGAAGAATCTCATCGTCACCGCCGAGGGAAAGAACATCAATCCGGAGGAGATCGAGGCCCACCTGCTCCGGAGCCCTTACATCGCCGAGGCACTCGCCCTGGCCTCCTCCGAAGATGGAAAACCTCGTGCGGAGACCCTCTCGGTCATCGTAGTTCCCCATATGGAAGCTCTCGACACCCTTGCGGAAAAACGCCACCGGCCTCTCGCCGAGCAGGAAATACATGCACTGCTGCGCGAGGAGGTGCGTCGCCTGACCTCGCCCCTGCCGCCCTACAAGCGTCCCCGGCGGATCAGAGTCCGCTACGAGCCGTTTGAGAAGACTACCACCGGCAAGATCAAACGCTTTCTCTACGTCTGAATCCAAGCTCCATACTGGTCAGGCGCACCGCTTGGATAGTCACACCCGGCGGCTCAAGTCACGATTCGGGAAGAAAAACTCGCACCACTCCGCCAGCCCATAGGCGAGATGCATCAGGGGAACCGTCAGAAATATCCCGACGTTAGCGGGACACCGTGTCTGCACTACTTTGATAGCCGTCACCGCAACATCCCCTGTCAGATACAGGATGCATTCCAGAGCCAGGAAGCAAGCCGCCAGCCGTGAAACCAACGCCGCGGGGATCAGTACTGCGAGAGATGCCACCCAGCCCATGGGGAAAAGCGTGCTCCATTCCACCGGCGCTCCTCCTCGAATCAGGCGGATACGCGTGGCACCATAACCCCACATCTGCCGCCAGAAACCCCTCACCGTCCCACGCGGGCGATGATATACCACCGCCTCAGGGTGAAAAACGATCCGGTACTTCTGCTGCGTCCGGTAGGCTGCAATCATCTCCTCCCCCGGCCAGAACCGGGGATCAAATCCGCCGATTTCGCGCAACACCGCAGCGCGGTAGACCATGTTGCAACCTATGATCTGTGACCAGCGGATTCGCCGCGGTTCCCCGCGCCCGCCGCTGTAGCGACCTGCCACGTACCCTGCCGCCAGGGACTGGAGCGTCATTCCTGCCAGTCGCGCGAATCCTCGTGTATCCGGCGGGATCAGGCCCGGGCCGCTCACCAGACCCACATCGTCCTCCGCGAACGGTGAGACTATTTTTTCGACCCACTGCCGACTCACTATCACGTCGTCGTCCAGAAATGCGACCAGGGATGCCCTCGCCTTCTCAGCGCCGGCATTCTTCTTGCGGCTGGAATCTCCCGTCTCAAACTCCACCGGCAGGTGAATCAGGTTTTCGTGCTCCGCGCATAACTCGGCAACCCGGCGGAGGACATCTTCATCACGTATCCGGCCGCAGACGATGATCTCCAACCTCGGAAACTCCGCCAGAGCACGCAGTGATTCCAGTGTCTCAAGTAGCGATTCCCGGCCCAGTGTGGGGATGACCACACTCAGGACCGGTTCTTCCTTACCTGGAGCCGGTCCTTCGCTCATGTTGCCTTCCGTATACTCAGAAGTGCTCCCGCCACCCCGACCCCTCCCAACGCCATACCCAAACACTGCAGGGCCAGGGGCCACCATGGTGGACGGTACCGGAACTCAACCCGATGGGTGCCTTGCGGAACCATGGCCGCCTGGAACAGATAATCACAGCGCAGGAGTCTGGTACGCTTGCCGTCAACCGTAACTTCCCAGTCAGGATCAAATCGCGTGGCATACCGCAGAAGTGCCGGCCTGGAAGAATCGACCTCCACAACCGCGTGGCCCGGAGCTGCCTCAACCACCTCCAGTTGCGCGGCTCCGCCTTGGTTTACCACTCCTACCCCTTCGCCTTCCACGAGGACGACATCGCGTCCGGGGCGCACACCCGCAGAGAACATCTCCTGCAGAATACGGTCCTCTTCAGCCTCCTTCACGGTCGCAGCGATGCTGAACATTCCCGGCGCATCTGCGATCCGCGCCACCCAGTGCCGGGCATCCTTCGGGCTGGGCACAAACTTCACCCCTCCATCGGACGGTATCAGGTCAAAGCCGTATTCCGGCTGGATACGATCACGCCACTGCGGCTGCTGTGCTATCTGCGCAAACACTTCTCGGGGACCGACCAGATAGCCGGCTCCGCACAGTTCCCATATGCGCAGCGGATTGCGCCCTCCATACTCCAACAATCGGCGGTAGTCGTCCGGCATCCGCGGCATCTGAGCTATGTTCACCGCAGGAATCGAATGGTAGGGAAGGACGAACGTCAGCAAATATCCATAGGGCCCGTCCTGCCGGGCCAGCGCCACCCGACAATTCGCGGCTTTCTGCTTCAGATATCCCCCCACGCAGTTGTCGGTAATCGGAGCCAACTCCATGGGCCGTATATAATGGCCGGATATGGAGAGGGCATCCGCAGCGATAAGTAACGCCGCCGCCGCCGGTCGCAGCATTTCAGGCAGCCGCTCGCCTCCCCTCTTCACCGCCAGCAGTCCGGTCATCAGCGCCGCAACCACTCCGCCGTGAAACAGTGCGCCGATCAGATTGCCTGCGATCACACGCGCCATCGCCTCCGGCCACCCTTTGCGGAGAAACGCTGTCACAACTTCGTTCCGTGCAACTGCAGTCCACATCCCGGCGAGCAACAGCAGCCCCGCAGCGCCGGCACCAAGCCAGATCAATCGCCGCAGCGCCAGCCGGGCGGTATCATCCTGCCTGGCTCTAAGCCAGACTTCCACACCCCCCGCCGCCAGCACGCCCACCGCCAACTGAAATATATGCAGGAACTTGTTCGGATTGCGGACGCTGGAGACGACCGGCAACCAGAAGAGAACCCGGTACAGCGGGAAGTATTTGCCGAAGGATAGCAGTAACGCAGCAGCGGCGAGGACTGACCACAGTCTGAGGTCGGCCGGCCCCGCGTTACTACCGCCGTGATGCCGTCCCCACCCGTACATGACACCCAACACCGCCAGCAATAGGACGCCAAAACCCAGATACTGGTTTTCCAGTTTGAAATTCATGAACCCCCGGTGAGTTCTTTCCCACCCCGCTGACCGGCCCATCCGACCCCAATAAGGACCCGCCGGCTCCCCGCTGCGCCATCCCATGAAGCCGGGGGCTACGAAATCTATACATTCTTCCGGCGGCCAGCTCCATTGGGTCACAAAATTCCATTTTTCCTCTTTCGACTGGCTGACTGCCGCCACCCCGCGGATCGCCGTCCGATATCCTTCCCACAAGGGCCGAAAACTCATCAGGGCCGACACCACGACCAGCGGTGCCAGAATTTTCATCCAGACACTCACCACTGTGCCCGGGCTGCTGACCCACAGTCGCCAGAGCGTGTATCCCCCCCAGAAAATCGCAAAGAAGAAGGCAACGTCGGGTTGTTCCAGGAACATACCGCCCGCTGCAACCCCGGACACCGCACCCCAGGCCGCCGAACGACGCTCGACCGCGATATCCACAGCCAGCAGGTATAACGCGGCAAAAACAAGCAGGCCGTACTTTCCGATATGTCCTGCGTAGCAGAGGTAGAGGTTTGTCCCGGTCCAGAATGCCGCCAGCAATCCAACTACAGCGGCCACTGGAGCAAACCGCCTCCGGCGCAGAAACAGGTAAAACAGTAATGAAGCCACTCCCAGGTCAATGGCGTGAATCCAGTCGGTAAACACTTCCAGGGGCAACCACCACAGAAGCAGGTTGGTCCAGTTGAGGTTGAGAAAGCCCGCCACTCCGGCAAGCGGGCTGTCCGACCAGTATGACAGAAATCCCCGGGGCATCGCCGCCTTGCGCAACTGGAGGTCACC
>QNAJ01000123.1 GCA_003641465.1 Verrucomicrobiota bacterium
TAAATGGCGTAGCATTCACTGCGTGGGTGAGGGAGGGACAAGGATATATCTCGCTGATAACCGAGGACAATCAGCATGCCCGCGCCGTTCTGGAAAAGGCCGGTTTTGCCGTGAAAGAAAAGCCAGCGGTTGTGGTGATAGTTGCGAATCGTATCGGCAGCGCCGCCGAGATAAGCCGGCGTATCACTGCTGCCGGTATCAATCTCACTGAAGCCTACGCCACGGCCACGGGCGACAAGTACATGACGATCCTCCGTTCAGAAGATATTGAGGAGCTTTATCGGGCTCTGTCTTCACCTCCGGAATAGCTTCGCAGGGCCCGGAGGACCTAGTAATCTGCGCATTTGCATGCACCGGTCTACCGGAAGCCAGCCGGACCCAGTCGCCGGTAGATCAGGCGGCGATCGCTTCGATCCGACGACGGGAGACGGAACGGACTGCGTCCCGCTGAGCCCTAGCAATCCGCCGCCCAGCCTCGATGATGCATCCGTATCCCGGGTTTTGAACCTTACTAAGTTTGAAATGAAAGCTCCAAACCTTGGAAGTTCTATGACAAAAAAGTTCCAACCCTTGAACATTTTTTGAGAAAAATACCCCAATCCCTGGAAATATATCAACAAAAAGTTCCGAACTTTGGATGTTTTTGTATAACAACTTCCAATCCTTGGAAGCCATCCTCATGGACGGGTTATGATATGCTGCGCCGCCGGCAGCGCTGTCCCTCGGCCTCTGATCTTTGACCTCCGACCTCCGGTCTCTGTTCTTCTCACCTTTTGCACCCTTTGCGGTCTTGGCGACAGACTCTCTTGCTTCTCGCGAAGCAGGCCGAGATCGCCAACGGACAGACACTGGTTGCTGGTTGACGTTGGTGGTGGTTGGGAGGCAAGAATCCGCTTTTTCTATTCTTCCTTCGCCTGCTTTATGCCTTTTGCGAGCGACTTTTCTTCAGCTCACCCGGAGCGCTGACCCAGGGTCACCAAGCGTAGGCGGTCCCGCCGAAAACAGGGTGGCTACTGCGCGGTCGGGACTCGCCCATCATCGCCGGGCATGCCGTCGTCGGGGGAACGGTGGACCCGGCCTCAGGTCCGGTACGCGGTATGAATCCGTATCCGCGCTGGACAAACGCAGGTACCGGTGAAAGATTGCGGATGTGGAATGCCAGTTGCTCCTCATTGCAAGGCGATGAGCCCAGGAAGAATCAGCAGAGTGGTTGTCCCGGCGGGCATCGGTGCGATCTGGCTCTTGTCCATGGGCTGGCTGGTGCGGTATGAGGCCTTTCCCCATCTTTTTACCCACATGCTCCCCGGCTACCGTCTGCTGGAACGCCGTAATCCGATAGTAGGGGACTGGTGGATGAAGATACTGCTGGACTCCGAGCAGGTCGGCTATTCACACACCACTCTGGACTTCGACGAAACCGACCCGGTCCGCCACTATCGCATACAGAACGAGACGGTCCTCGCGCTTAACGTCATGGGTGAGCAGCAGCACATCCGCAGCAGCGCACGCGTGGCGCTGGATATGCTCTATCAGGTGCAGCAGTTCATCTTCGCGTATGCATCGGGCCCGTATTCGGTCCGCATACTGGGTCAACGCGTTGCACCACAACGGTTCCAGGTTGGTATCTATTCGCCGGCTGGCAGGTACCAGACGGAAGTCGAGCTTCCGGAAGGTACCGTGATCGCCGACCTGATGCCGGAATCCGGGATGCTGGATCTGCGTCCCGGGCAGCAGATCGCGTTACGGACATTCAACCCGGCCACGCTGTCCTCGAGCATTGTCCGGATACGTGCATTGAGATACGAAGACGTAGAAATGGATAGTGAAGAAGTAGTAAGGGCGCTGGTTATCAGCATAGACTATGAGGGCATGCAGACGATAAGCTGGCTTTGTCCGGACGGCAGGGTGCTCCGCCAGGAGACCCCTTTCGGCCTGACCCTGGTCGCCTGCTCCGCGGAGGAGGCAGCCGCTTATGCCCGGAAGCCGGCCACCGACGTGCTCGGCAAGACTGCGATTCCCACGGAGGGCCGGGTGAAGTGTCCGCGGACCTGCCAGTCGCTGTTGATCAGGATCAGCGGAAGCAGCCTGCAGCCGGAAGACCTGACCACGCCGCGGCAGCAGGTGTTGAAAGCGATAGACCCGAATACCGTCCTGCTCCACGTCGATGCTGAAGGGGAGCTTTCCGGGCGCCGGAGCACCGGGACATTACCCGGAACAATACGGAAGTATCTGCGGGCCGGTCCCTTCATTCAGTCGGACGATCCCCAGATAAGGGAAGTAGCCCGGCGTATCACGGGGGAATTGTCGTCCCCGGCGGAGCGGGCCGCGGCCATCTGCGATTGGGTCTATACCCATATTGAGAAAACCGCCGCCAGCGGTATTCCCTCCGCCGTGGATGTTCTCCACAACCTGAAGGGGGATTGCAACGAGCACGCTGTCCTTTTCACCGCCTTGGCGCGCGCCGCCGGGTTGCCGGCGCGGGTGCTTCTTGGACTGGTCTATTCCAGCGATGGATTCTACTATCACGCCTGGCCGGCAGTGTATCTGGATGGCTGGCATGAGCTGGACCCCACATTCGGCCAACAGTCGGTGGACGCCACGCATATTGCACTGACGGAAGGCGAAGGGGCGGCGCAGCTCAGGCTTCTGGGAATCATCGGACGTATCCGCGTCAGGGTGGAGGAGGCTCTCTGTCGCGGGGAGGTGGCTGGCGGTGATTGAGATTGAGGGATTGAGCAAGGCCTTCGGTCCGGTAAAGGCTGTGCAGGAGTTGCACCTGACGGTCAGCCCAGGGGAAATATTCTGCCTGGTGGGTCCTAACGGCGCGGGTAAGACCACCACCGTCAAGCTGCTGTGCGGGCTTCTCAAGCCGGATGAGGGCCGTATACGGATCTGCGGCTACGACATACAGAAGGAGCCGGTGGCCGCACGCCGCTGCATGGGGTACATACCCGACCAACCTTTTGTGTATGAGCGCCTCACCGCCACCGAATTCCTACACTTTGTGGGAGCGCTGTACAGGATGGAGCGCAGGGAGGTGGAGAAGCGCCGCAGGCACCTGTTCCGACTGCTGGGGTTGGAGGAATACGCCTCCCATCTGGTGGCCGACCTTTCGCACGGCTTCCGGCAGAGACTTCTCTATGCAACCATCCTGATGCACGACCCACAGGTAATGGTGGTGGATGAACCGCTGGTTGGACTGGACCCCTATTCAATCCGTCTGATCAAGGACCTGCTCCGCCGCAAGGCGTCCGAGGGAACTACGGTTTTCCTGACGACCCATATCCTGCCGGTGGCGGAGGAGATTGCTCACCGTATAGGTGTCCTGCACGAAGGCCGGCTGCATGCGGTGGGCCCCCTGGAAGAACTGCGGCGGCGGGCAGGCATGCCTGCGGGTTCACTGGAAGACGTATTCCTGAAGTTGACCGGCGGCCGGCGCGATCTGGAGGGCCGGCTGGGGGAAGAGTTGTGACCGGCAGCGACCCATAGAAATGAACGGCCTGGTTACTCTTCTGCTGAAAGACGTGCGCGAGCTTCTGAATGCCTGTCGGGGTGTACGCCGCCACTCAGTCCTCAAGCTGGGATTCATCGTCGCCTTTATGCTGGCGTTCACCATCGGACTGGCGGCCCTCTTCCTGGATGGATTCCATTTCCTTGACACTTTGGGAGGTATCGGACTGCTGGTGGTTAACCGGCTTTTTGCTCTCTTCTTCTTCGGTCTGTCCTGTATGCTGGTGCTGTCCGCTTTACTGGCTTCGCACACCGCGTTTTTCCGATCTCCGGAAACTGATCTGCTTCTCACCTTGCCGGTGCCGCGCCAGACCGTGTATCTCCACCGTTTTTTTCACGCCGCGGCGCTCAGTTCCTGGGCTTTCTTCTTCATAATACTTCCGTTCGTAGGGGCATACGCATGGCATGAGAATCTTTCGTGGATGTTTTCGTTTTGGACGCTGTTGTTCGCGGTGCCGCTGGTGATATTTTGCGCGGCGCTCGGTGCGTTGCTTGCGTTGATCGGAGCGGTGATTTTTCCCGGGCGGCGTCTCCGCGCACTGCTCTTGACGGGAGGCCTGCTGGCCGGAGCGGTGTGGTTGTGGAATTATTTCCGCCCCGCGCTGCAGGTGGACAGTGAGGCAACCGTATTCCTTTCACGGCTGATACCGGGCCTGCGTCTGGCTTCCTATCCGCTTCTGCCGAGCTGGTGGATATCGGAGGGAATCATGTCGCTCACCCGCGGCGTTTTTCGCCGGGGAATGCTTTTCTGGCTGGTATTGTTTTCCAATGCGCTGATGGCGGTTCAGGTCTATCTTTGGGTGGCCGGCCGTCTTTTCGTTGCCGGTTATTACCGCGTGCGTGGAAGCCCGGGGGTACAGCGCCGCCGCGCCTTGCTGCTATCCTCAGCCGAGCGCATCCTGGCGGTGGTGCTTCCCCGGGATATCGCCTCCCTCATGGTCAAGGATATCCGCATTTTTCTTCGCGACCCTGCCCAGTGGGGACAGTCGGTCTTCTTTTTCGGGTTGCTGGCCCTTTACTTCCTGAATCTGCGCAACCTGCACTACCACACGCTGCCGATCCGTTTCCGTAACCTTATCGTCTTCCTCAATGTTTTCAGTATCGCCACGGTGATGGCCTCATTCGCCTCCCGCTTCATCTTCCCCCAGCTCAGCCTTGAAGGACAGAGTTTCTGGGTGATCGGAATGGCGCCCACAACGTTCGGTCGGGTACTCATTGCCAAGTTCACTCTTGCGGCTGGCGCAGCCGTGACTTTGGCGGTTCTGCTGATGGCGGTCTGCGTGCGGATGCTGGGTGTCGAGCCACTCGCGGCGCGGGCGAGTATGGCGGCTGCGGCGTCGTCCGGGTTAGCGCTGGCGGCGCTGGCGACGGGTCTGGGGGCGGTATTCATGGACCTGCGCCGCAGCGATCCAACCGCTATTGTATCCGGATTCGGCGGTACGGTGACCTTGCTGGTCTGTCTGGGCTATATTGCGCTGGCTCTGCTGCCCTTGGGGCTGGTGTTTCATATATATGGTGCGCGCGGCACTGTGCTGCTGGAGGCGGCGTTACGCCGCGCGCTGGCGTGGCTGGTACTGCTGACGGCGGTGGCGACAGCCGTGCCGCTCAACCTCGGCTGGCGCGCCCTGAAGCGCCGCGAATACTGATCCACATCTGAGTCGGATCGGGGCGGGCCGGA
>QNAJ01000124.1 GCA_003641465.1 Verrucomicrobiota bacterium
ATGAGTATGAGAATCTGCAGCGTTCCGTATCGCGCCTGCAAGCCCTCTATGATCTGGTCTTCAACCGACTCAAGGAGGTAGACGTATCCATCGGTATTGAACCGGAAAGGATACGTATCGTGGAACGCGCGGAGGTTCCTACTTCTCCGGTAACCCCGCGGAAATTGCAGAGCATTTTCATTGCCGCCCTGATCGGACTGGGACTCGGCATAGGGCTGGTATTCGGACTGGAATATCTGGATGACACAATCCGGTATCCGGAAGAGGTCACGGAGGGATTGGGATTGCCCTTTTTCGGAGTTATTCCGACTGCACAGTGGGATCCGGATGACTTGGCCACGCATCTGCTGAGTAACATCGCGAGCAACAGCGGTGTTGCCGAAGCCTATCGCAATGTCCGTTCTGCTCTGATCTTCAGCGGGGCGGAAGAATATACCAAGGCGCTTGTCGTAACTTCGGCCGTACCTCTGGAGGGGAAGACTACTACCTGTCTGAATGTGGGCATCAGCCTGGGACAGGCAGGGTCACGGGTTCTCCTGGTGGATGCCGACCTGAGGCGTGGAACCATGCATAAGTTCTTCGGTGTGGAAGCCGATCGCGGCCTGACCGACATACTGGTAGGCAGGGCGAAGCCGGAAGCCGTCATCCAGCGCACGCCGATCCCGAACGTGGACTTTATCGGCAGCGGACCATATCCACCGAATCCCGCGGAGTTGCTTATGCGGCCTGAGTTGTCCGCATTTCTTGATTACGCCCGCCGGACTTATGACCGGGTGATGTTTGACTGTCCTCCTGTTCTGGCAGTATCGGAAGCAGCCATACTGTGCACCCTGGTAGACGGGGTGATTTTCGTAGTGTGGGCCGGACAGACTTCCCGTAAGCTTTCTCAGCTGGCGGTGCAGACCCTGCGGGAAAGAGGGGCCAACATTCTAGGCTGCGTACTGAACAACCTGGATTTCAGCCGGATCGGTTATTACTACTACTCGACCTACTACGGGTACTACGATTATGATTATCGTTACCCGTCAGGCGAGACGGGTTCGGCATAGGGACGATAGGACGCAATACGGCGGTACGTGAGGGAAAATCATGTTCTTTGAGCGCGGCGTGAGCGTATCGGTGCGCCGGGTGGTGCTTTCGCTGGCGGATATCGCTACCATTACAGCCGCCTTCATTCTGGCTGCGGTGATCCGTTTGTCCGCAGACGCCGGTATTGCCTACGTGAAATGCCATATTGGAACCCTGATCGCGTCAGGAATGATCTTTCTGCTGGTTTTCTACATCTGTGGGATGTACGAGAGACAGGTTCTCACCCAGCGGCGCTATTTCGTGAGAACTCCACTGGTGGCGGTGACTGTCAGCGTGCTGCTCGTGGTTGCCGTGTTCTACGGTCAATTCAAGCTGACCATCGGTCGGGGAATCCTGGCGATGGCTGCGGGGATGATCCTGATGGGAAGTTGGGCGGTCCGCGGCCTGTTCCGGCTGGCGGTTGGCTATGGTTGGCTGGCACATAATACTCTGGTAGTCGGTGATGAGGCCCAAGCAGCCGCCGTGATCAATCTGATAGCTGCGCACCCTGATTCCGGATATCGCGTGCTGGGGGTCGTCTATTCCGGCAAACCTCCCGAAGGCGGATTTGTGGAGAATGTCCCGGTTTTGGGGCCGGTGGCGGATCTGAAGAAGTTTGTCAACGTGTACGAGGTCGAGACAGTCGTGGTCGCCGCGTCGCTGAGAAAAGAAAGAGAGGTACTAAGAATCCTGCGGCCCATACGTTATGCCGGTGTGCAGTTGCTGGACTACGTTGCCCTGCACGAGGAGCTGGCGCAGGAGATACCTCTGGATCACATTGACGACGAGTGGCTGATGAGTGCCGCAATGAACAGCTCCCGCATCCATATCCGTCAGATCAAACGGGTGATGGACATCAGTGTAGCCCTGACAGGCCTGATAGTCCTGAGCCCCCTGTTCCTGCTGGCGGTTATTCTGGTGAAAATCTCGTCGCCCGGTCCGGCTGTTTACAGACAGAGAAGGGTGGGACTCGATGGCCGGGAGTATGTGCTGCTGAAAATTCGCACCATGGTCCCCGCCGCCGAAAAGGATACCGGGCCGGTATGGTCCAATTCGCACGATTGCCGGATTACCGCCGTGGGCCGGTTCCTCCGCAAGTGGCGGATAGATGAGATCCCTCAGCTTGTCAACGTACTACGCGGCGAGATGAGCTTGGTAGGACCGCGGCCGGAAAGGCCGGAGTTTGTAGAAATCTTGAGCGATGCCGTTCCCTTCTACCGGGAAAGGCTTCTGGTACGGCCCGGGATTACGTGATGGGCTCAACTAAATGATCCCTATACGGGCAGTATCAGTGCGGTTCGCCTAAAGCTTCAGTTCGACCTTTTCTACATCAAAAACATGAGTTTCTTTCTGGATGTCGCCATTCTGCTGCGGACGTTCCGTACCATTGTAGCCGGATTACGCTACGCCGAGGAACAGCCGGGGACCACGCTGGAACTCCCTGTACGGACCGGCAAGCCCGAAGCAGGGGCTGCACGCTAGGCGACCGAATTCAACCCAAGGCCACATCAAGGATCATCATTACCAGGAAGCCCCCCAATGTTCCCATTGTGGCGGCGTCGTAGTTTCCCGCGGACTGCGATTCAGGAATCGCATCCTCCACCACCACGAAAATCATGGCCCCCGCGGCGAACCCCAACGCATAGGGCAACAGGGCATGAAAAGATACTGCCGCCAGGGCACCCAGCACGCCGGCCACCGGTTCCACCGCCCCGGAAAGCTGGCCATACCAGAAACTCCTGCCGCGGCTGAGCCCTGCCCGACGCAGCGGCAGGGAAACGGCCATACCCTCCGGGAAGTTCTGAAGCCCTATGCCGAGAGCCAGCGCAGCCGCACCTGCAATGGTGTAGTTGGGGTCGCCCGCCGCGGCGGCGCCGAAGGCCACCCCAACCGCCAGTCCTTCAGGAAAATTATGCAGGGTGACCGCAATGACCATCAGCAGGGTGCGGCGCCATGTCGTGGGAATACCTTCCGGCGTGCCCTCCGGTCTATCAGGATGGAGGTGAGGAAGGAAGAAATCTATCAGCCGCAGGAATATCCCGCCGACGAGAAAACCGATAGTTGCCGGAAGCCAGTTCAGGCGCCCGTAGGCGACGCCCATTTCAATGGCCGGTATCAGCAGAGACCAGCAGCTGGCTGCTATCATGACGCCCGCAGCGAATCCCAGCATGGCGTCAAGCAGTCGCCGACTGGGCGTCCGTACAGAGAACACCGATGCGGCACCTAGAGCAGTCACCGCCCACGTGAACATGGTAGCCAGCAGGGCCTGAATGACCGGATTTGAAATCATTGTCCGGACCGCAGCATCCACTCTCCGGAAATGTAGCAATGCACGGGCGTGACCGGCAAGAAACGCATGAGTGGTATCCAGAGATTTCAGTGCCGCGATCTGATCCTGCGGAGCCGGGTAAGAAGTTCCTGCATATCGGCGGGCAGCGGGGCTTCCAGGGTCATTATCCGGCCGTTGGGGTGCTCAAATTGTAGGCGGAAGGCATGCAGCATCTGGCGCTCGGCCTGTATGTCGGTTCCCGGAAGCTGGCGGCCGCCATACTGGCGGTCACCCAGGACCGGATGTCCGCGGGAAGCGAGGTGCACGCGTATCTGATGTGTTCTTCCTGTGATCAGTTCCAGTTCCAATAATGCAGCCACGTGGTAGTCCTCCAATACCGAGTAGCGGGTCTCGGCTTCTCTCCCGCGAGGGCTCCGGGTGCTCATTCGTTTTCGATCACGTGGATGGCGCCCGATGGGGGCGCGAATGATATCCTGGGCGGGGGCGGGTACCCCGCGAACCAACGCGAGGTATGTCTTTCGTATCCGGCGGTTGCGGAACTGCGACGCCAGAGAGTTAAGACTTCTTTCTTTCTTGGCGACGAGGAGTATGCCGCTGGTGTC
The DNA here is from genome assembly GCA_003641465.1 of Verrucomicrobiota bacterium. Taxonomy (GTDB): domain Bacteria; phylum Verrucomicrobiota; class Kiritimatiellia; order B70-G9; family B70-G9; genus B70-G9. Next base: position 3,961 of record QNAJ01000124.1, read on the forward strand.
CTTGTCCAGGCGGTGGACAATACCGGGGCGTAATGTGTCGCCGGGAAAATCAAGATCACGACAGTGATAGAGCAGCGCATTTACCAGTGTGTCGTCGCGGTGACCGGGTGCGGGGTGCACGACCAGCCCCGGTGGCTTGTTAACTGCGATGACATCTGCATCCTCGTACACAATATCCAGCGGTATCGCGCGGGGGATCAGTTCGCCGGCGGGCTCCGGCGGAGGTAATTGAACCGACACCACCTCTCCGCCCCGGACAGTGTAATCGGGGGGGCGGATACGTCCTTGTACCCGAACGCGGTTTCCGCGTATAAGCCGTTGCCATTTGGAGCGTGAAAAACGAGGGTCAGTCTTTGCCAGCCACACATCCAAGCGCAGTCCGGCATCAGAATCGGGGACCCGAAGTCTGATGCTGACTTCATCCGCCGCCATCGGCTTACCTCAGGAAGAATGCTGATCAGAGCCGACTTCGGCCTTCGGGGAGTAAGTTTCCCGGTGCCGCGAGACCCGAAAAAGGAGAATCAGGGCAATGAAGACCAGAAAAAGGCTGACCCATTGCGCTACGGTCAGAGGCCCGGCCCTCATACGTTCGTCTCCGCGGACGAATTCGACCAGGAAGCGAAGGGGAGGATACCCCAAAAGATAGACTGCGGTAGGCAGGCCACGCACCGGCCGCCGCAGGTAGAGCCTCAGAATCAGCAGATAAATGATGATGTTGGCCAGACTCTCATATAACTGGGTGGGATGACGATAGGCGTCATGCATCCATACCGCCCAGGGAAGACTGGTGGGAGTTCCATAGCAGCAGCCATTGAGGAAGCATCCTATGCGTCCTATGGCATGGGCAAGAGGAAGCCCGGTAAGCGTAAAGTCGGCCAGCTCGAGAATCGGCACACGCCACCGCCTCGACAGGATGAGAACCATTATGGCTCCGCCGGCTACGCCGCCGTAAAATATGAGCCCCCCGTGATCAATTCTGAGGATCTCCGACGGATTGTTGAGGTAGTATCGCAGGTTGGCCACAACATAATTCAGACGGGCTCCCAGCAACCCGCCGAGGACCAGCCAGATTGCCAGGTCGGATCCGCGGGAAGGAGGCCAGCCTTTCCACCGTGCGAGCAGGGACCAGTGGGCACTGGCGGCGAGAAAAGCAACGGCGCCCAGTACTCCATACCAATAAATCGCTTTCGCCCCTATATGGAAGCA
>QNAJ01000125.1 GCA_003641465.1 Verrucomicrobiota bacterium
CTTCACTCTTTTTCAGCACAGCGACACCAAAGGCGACCGCTGCAGCCGGAACCTGTCCCGGCAGAGTTGGGATGTAGTTGCTGATACTATCGGCGTCACGAGTGCGCATATAACATGCGCTACTACACACGCTCGTTGCTGGTTGATGGTTGCTCGTTGATGGGATGGAGTAGCCGCTGTCAAAACGGCACGGGGCGTTGTAGTAGCCGATGTTTAATCGGCAAGAGATGTGCGTTAGAATCCCTCCCGATGAACATCGGGGTGAGACTCCTCGGGAGGCGGGTTCTGGTGCGGGGGCGTGGCCGTACGCGGCGGGAGTGCGTCGAGCTACGCCCGCGCGGTTGGGCCTCCGGAGCACGCGCTACTAGACTTGGTTGCCGGTTGATGGTTGCTCGTTGATGAAATGTAGTGTCTTGTCCTGATATAGGTTGACGATTTTGGATGGTGGAAGGAGAGGAGAGATGGGAGAGGTGATACGGTACAGTGAGGCGTTCAAGCAGCAGGTATTGAGGGAGCTGGAGGAGGGGAAGGAGGAGCTGTCGGGTTGGGGGCCTGAATTGTCAACCGGAATTGCTGCCGTGATGTTGAATGGCTGCCGCCGGGTTGCAATCCGCGGTTTGGCGGGTTATGTATTGGCCGAGTGAGCTTCAAAAAGGCATGGTTACGGGAGTAATCGGCTGGGAGAACTGTCATGGAGACACCGCTTTTTGACCAGCTTGCCCGGCGGGGGAGTGAATTTCTCGGCGTACGCTATCCGATCATCTGCGGCGCTATGACTTGGATAAGCGATGCGCATCTGGTCAGAGCGGTAAGTGAGAATGGAGGATTCGGGGTTCTGGCGGCGGGCAACATGGACCCGGCACAGTTGGCGGACGAGATCGTCCGCTGTGCTGAATCGCTGCAGGTTCCCTTTGGAGTGAATCTGGTAACAATTGCCCCAAACTTTGAAGCTCACAAGGAAGTCGTCAGTCAGAGCCGGGCACCGTACGTGGTTTTTGCGGGCAGCTTCCCGAATCGGCGGGACGTTGCCGAGATGAAGAAGGCCGGTAAGAAGGTGATGGCCTTTGCTTCAACCACTTCAATTGCCCAGCAGATGGTCAGATTCGGCGTGGACGCACTGATTCTTGAGGGCAGCGAGGCGGGGGGGCATATCGGCCATGTTACCCTGACAATTCTGATTCAACAGGTTCTATTCGAGGAACCGCCGGTGCCGGTATTTGTCGCCGGTGGGATTGCGTGCGGCAGGATGATCGCTCACATGCTGCTGATGGGAGCAGCCGGGGTACAAATGGGGACGCGCTTTGTAATGAGCGAAGAATGCCGTGCTCATGAACGATTGAAGCAGGCCTTTCGCAACGCCAAAGCCCGGGAGGCGGTGGAGACGCCGCAATATGACCGCAGACTTCCGGTTGTAGCTGTGAGGGCGTTGCGGAACAGGGCGATGGAGGATTTCGGAAGACTGCAATTGAAACTTATGGAGAAGCTGGACCGCGGCGAAATAGATCGTGCGGAGGCACAGAAGACAGTGGAAGAATTCTGGATGGGGGGCCTGCGGCGCGCGGTGGTCGAAGGTGATATTGAAGGTGGATCGCTGATGGCGGGACAGAGTGTGGGGTTGGTGGACAAAATCCTTCCGATGAAGGAGATATTTGGAGAATTGCTCAATGACGCAGAATGCGAATTGAGGCGGGTGAAGGCTCTGCTATCAGGCAACAACAAGGTGCCGTGAGACTCAGCTCCCGCATCCAGGACAAACTGCAGCAGTTACCTGACCGCCCGGGCGTATACATCATGCGGGACAGAGCGGGAAGGGTAATCTATGTGGGAAAGGCTTCTTCACTTCGCAAACGGGTAAGATGGTATTTCCGGCAGGCGACACTGAAAAGCGCGGATCCCAAGCTGCGGGGATTGGTCAAGAGCGTTCATGATTTGAGCTTCATAATATGCCGGTCGGAAGCAGAGGCCGCTCTCACCGAAGGGCGCCTGATAAAAGATTTCCGGCCGCGCTACAACGTTCAGTTCCGGGACGACAAGCGGTTTCTCATGCTCAAAGTCAATCTCAGCGACCCGTTTCCCCGGTTTTCCACCTGTCGCGTGAGAAAGAATGACAGTGCTGAATATTTCGGTCCGTATCCGTCATCCAAGGTGGCCCGAACGGCGCTGGATTTCGTGGAAAAAAGGTACGGCCTGCGGCGCTGCCGGTCACTGATTCCTGATGAGGAAGACCGAAAGCACTGCCTGAACGAAACCATACGATATTGCAGCGCGCCGTGTATCGGGAGGATATCGCGGGACGAGTATCTTTCCAGAGTGCATGCGGCCTGCCAGTTTCTGCGGGGCGAGAGGGCCGAGGATCTGGAGGCCCTTCACCGGGCCATGATGAAGGCGGCCGAGCAGCAGGATTTTGAAAAGGCGGCCGCCCTCAGGGATTTGTGGCTGCGGCTGAGGGAGGCGCTGCGCGACCGGCGCTCTCACGTCCGGCGACTGCGCTATTCGCGGGAGGAGGGGCTTCAGGGGATCGAGGAGCTGCAGCGGGCCCTGGGTCTCAAGAAGCTCCCGGTGGTGATCGAGGCTTTCGATATTTCCCACATATCGGGAACCCTGGCGGTAGGCAGCATGGTGAGTTCCGAGCACGGCGTTCCCCGTCCGGAACGGTATCGCCGCTACCGCATACGGGTCTCTCAAGGGCGCGACGATACTGCGATGCTCGGGGAGGTGATCGGGCGGCGCTATCGTCGCCTGTTGAGCGAGGGAAGACCCCTGCCGGATCTGATCCTGGTAGACGGCGGTGCCCCACAATTAGCGGCCGCGAGGCGCGTCCTGAACGAATTAGGCTTGCAGGAAATGCCGGTCGCCGGGCTGGCCAAGCGGCTTGAGGAGCTGTATTCCGAGAATACCAGAAGGCCGGTCCGCCTTCGCAGCGACTCGGCGGGGCTGCATGTCATCCAATGGCTGCGGGATGAGGCTCACCGGTTTGCATTGAATTACCATCGTGCGCTGCGCTCGAAGAAAATACGCGAGTCCATTCTTGACGAGATTCCGGGCATCGGCCAGGAACGCAAGCGAAGGTTGCTTGAATTCTTCGGGGATATCCGCTCACTGGCGCAGGCTGACGTAGAAATGATCCAGCGTGTACCCGGGTTCGGTGCGGTGCTGGCGGCATACCTGAAGCGTGAACTTGCACGTCTGATGCCTGGAATAACTGCCGAGTCCACGGTCACGCAAGGAAAGTCTGAATGATCGTTCTCAACATGGCGGTCCGGGTGACCGGCAGTGCGTGACCAACTCCCTCGACTACTATCCGGGCGCAGATACGTCCGGAAAGAGTCGCCGCCAACGCTGCGGATGCTTCCTGAGGAATGACGGCGTCTTCACCGCCGTGAATCAGTACGGCTTGTGCTCGCACGGAGACCAGAGACTCTCGGAGATCCGAACGTTCCAGATAATTGAGCCCTGAGAGAAGATCTACATCGCTGACCAGATCCATCTCCTGCAGATGCTTATCAAGCTTCGCCTGCGGAAGCCTTTCAGGCGCAAAACAGAGCTGATAGAAACCAGTCAAGGCCGCAGGTCGGTCGCGTTTGAGTGCCCGTTTCAGGGCCCGGAGTGCAGATGTCGGCTGTCCCCAGCGATATCCGGGTGAAGAACAGAAGCGTGCCGTCGGGTTCAGAAGAACCAATCGGGCTACTTTTTCGGGTTGCTGCGCAGCATATTCGAGGGCGAGCATTGCCCCAAGAGACCAACCTATGACGATGAGAGGCTGCTTACCACCTGACAGATTCATCAGTGTTTGCTGCGCTTTTTCCGGGGGGTATGGGTCGACGAACACGATGCAACCGCCAAAGTCTGGCGGCAGCAGACCGCGAAGCGACTCTGCGCGGAACGCCCACCCGCCAATTACTACAAGTGCCATGGGGCTATACCAGTCCGATATCCTGTGCTGCCTTGATTATGATGTCGGCACATTCCTGTAAGGTTTCGGGTGACATCTGGAGTGTGATCGAGAACCGGACGCGCGACGTGCCCGGCGGAACGGTCGGTGGTCTGATAGCACGGACCAACAAACCTTCGCGACGCAGGCGTTCTGCCAGGACCAAGGCATTCTGATTGTCTCCGACAATGAGGGGCACAATCTGGCTTTGGCCGGACCCCACGTTGAGTCCGGCGGAGGCAAGGCGCCTGCGGAATAATGATGCGCGGCGCAACAGGAGGGAGCCGGCGTCGGGATGGCGTTTGAGCCACTTGAGTGCCGCGATTGCTGCGCCAGCGGCAGGAGGGGGAAGAGCAGTGGAATAGATGAATGTCCGGGCGCGGTTGATAAGGAAATCCTTCATCGCAGATGAGCAGCATACGAAGCCACCATATGAGGCGAGTGCTTTACTGAGAGTGCCCATACTGATGTTGACTGACTCACAAAGAGACTCGGCGCATACAAGGCCACTACCCTCCCGACCAAAAATCCCGGTAGCGTGTGCCTCGTCCACAAACACCATGGCACCGTGACGCACGGCTACCGAGACGACTTCTTTCAGAGGCGCCACATCTCCATCCATGCTGAAAACCGACTCAGTCACCACCAGTTTCCTCCGTCCCACGGATTTATCGAGAAGTGCGTCAAGATGTTCGGGATCATTATGGCGGAAGCGCAGCAGACGGGCACCGCTGAGCAGGATGCTGTCCACGAGGCTGGCATGAACCAGACGGTCTGCGACGACAACGTCTCCCCGTCCGACGAGAGCGGGTACGACGCCGCAGTTGGCAAGATACCCGCTGCCGAAGAGCAGGCTTGCCGGGTATCCCTTGAATTGCGCCAATAACTCCTCCAGCTCCCGGTGACATTCAAGACTGCCGGAGAGAAGGCGGGAAGCTCCCGCTGAGGTCCCAAACCTGCGCAGGTATGCCATGGCCGTGCGGATGACGTCGGGATTCCTGCGGAGGCCGAGATAGTCATTGGATGAGAAATTGACTGTGGTCCGCCGCGGAACCGGGGGAGTCTCCGGCGGAAGCTGCCTCTGGAGATCCTGTTCGGACAATTGCCGCAACGCGTCGGCTATCCAGCGCTCATTCTTCATCTGGCAGCAGCTCCAGATCCCGCAGCATCTGGAGATCTTCAGCAGTATTCCGGCC
>QNAJ01000126.1 GCA_003641465.1 Verrucomicrobiota bacterium
ACCATGCCCGTGGATATTTCTGCACGGCATCTCTCCACAGTACCTCTTGGTCGCGGAACAGCCGCGCCCGCAAGTGGCTCTGGAATGCCAGCGCCAGCACCAGGAGTGCTACGACCACGCACCATAGCTCCCTGATCCGTCCCGTCGCGTGCCTGAAAACCCACGCCAGCGCGGCTGCCTCAATGGCCAGTAAAGCGGCTGCGCCTGTGTACGCCCAATGATCCGCCACTGGCGCATACAGCAGGTATCCGATATCGAACAGGCCGAGGACCGGAAACATCAGAGCGCCGAACGAAAGCCATGCCGCCATCAGACCTCGACCTCCGGACCGTGCCCGGCAGGCCCACAGGACCCCACATACAAGTAACAGTCCCGCAGACTGCAAAATCAGCAACCAGCCCGGCAGGTCTTCCCACGGACCATACATCCAGCTCACGCGTAGCGGGAAAAATATCTTGCCGACGTAGAACCAGAACGCTCGGACAGCACATGCAATCCGATGAACCAGCGAGGGGCCTCCCCGGAGGTCAGGTGGAATCGCCCGGTGATACTGGAACCACATGGTCACCAGGCCAAGGGCAATCCCGATCGCCAGACATGCAAGTACCAACCACGTCGTGCGGCCGGAGATTTTTCGATCCCGCCACCACTTGACAAGAATCATAACCACCGGCAGGCCCACCACCGAGGTTTTCGCCAACAGCGCCGCTGTGTACAGAACCACTGTCCCTATACCTGCCTCCCGTGCGCGGCCACCCCCCTCAAGCGTGCGTATCCAGCATGACAAGCACAACACGGCCAGAAAAGCGGCCAGAAGAGTCTTTGTCTGCGCGGGCCAGCCTACCGCAGCGACGTTTATCGGATGCACTGCAAACAGCACGCCCGCCAGCCAGGCCCCGGGTACCCTCAGCAACGCAAGCATTCGATACACGGCGACTGCGGTGGCGGCGTGTAACATGAGATTAACCAGATGATATCCTGCAGGATTGCCGTCCCAGAGTCTCCATTCCAGCCACAGCAGGCTGTTGGAAAGCGGATAATAGTCCACCGACCGCGTTGAGAACCAGATATCAGCGATCCCGCCAAGTCTTCTGATGAGCGGATTCCCGAATATGTACAGATCGTCATCCCACAGGAAACCCGCATCCATCAAGGGGGCCAGCGTGGCAACGCAGACCAATATTATGAGCAGATCCGGCAACCGTCGAGGCTGGCAGCTGCCCGCCAACAGCGCCGGGCGGAAGGCCGCCATCCGCCCGCCAGAGCCTGTTCCGGAAAGACAAGCATTCAGGGACCTGAAAAGCCGTCTAGACACCGGCCGCACCTCTCGGCTACAAGGTGTATCCGGAGCGGAGGAGGAAGGCAAGCTATGGCTGCGGCTTCACCCGAACGCAATTTTGCATGAAAATTGAAAAATCAACGATCGTGGTCATGCTGTGCACACTGGCCGCGATAATGCCGCGTCCGGTGGCCGCCGATTCTCTCATGAATGGACGGGCCCGACTGCTCCTCCAGCGCGCGCTGGAATGCATGAACCTGGATCCGTGCGATCTCGATTTCGCGCGGGATGTGGCTCATTCCCGCCTAGTCATACCGGCAGTCAGGGACAGTGTACGCCATGCACTGTCCGGACCGCGCCTGGCAGGAGAAATTGAGGATACGTTGAGGAACGAGCCGCTCGACAAGCTCTTCGACATTGTCCCTAAATGGTTGGGGATCATCGGGACGATGAATTCGGTAGATCCTCAGCGAGAGCCCGCAGGGAAATCGTTGCCTGAGATTCCTGACATTCTTCCTCAGTCTCTGGCATCAGCGGTGGAGGAATTCCTGGGCGACGTCGAGCCCGCATTCGTTCTGGCCTCAGGGGCCTTGGAGCGTCTGTCTCCGGAAGCCCGTGCGTACCTGTGGGCCCGCCATATCGCGGGAACGTTCAACGCAGAAGACAGACCGGCCGTGCGTCATGCGATGATGTCGTCCGGCTTGAACTCCCAGCTGGTCTGGCGTGTCATTCGCGAGAGCCAGCAACTGGATCCCCAGCCCTACGCTCTGCGGTACTACGATGCAATCGAACTCGTGTCTCTGGACCGGCTCCTGATCGCAGCCGCCCTCACCTGCCGGGCCACTTTTCATCTCTCCCAGAAGCTGAAGCACCTGGAGGACTGGCCTCAGGAAAAGGTACGGATCCGGACGGGTCACGGCGATATCGTCATCGGCAGCCGCATGGATGATATCTACCCCGAAGCCGCGTTCTTGATCATTGATCCAGGGGGAAACGACCGCTATCACAACGCGGCAACCGCAGTCTGCCTAGGAACCGGCGCAGCGATCAGCGTGGTACTGGACCTTGAAGGCGACGACACTTATTCGGGCCGGGAACTCGCCGGGACCGCCACGGCCGTTTTCGGTATATCCATTCTCTCGGACCTGTCCGGAGCGGACACCTATCGGGATTCCTATTGTGGATCGGCAAGCTCGTTCTGCGGAGTGACTATTCTCGAAGATCGGAGTGGAAGCGACATCTATGACAGTTGGGCACTTTCCCAGGCGGCCGCAGTCTGCGGTGTATCACTCCTCCGCGACTTACGGGGAGACGACCGTTACACCGCCGGACTGTGTTCGCAGGCCTTTTCCGGACCGTTGGCAGCGGCGTTTCTGATGGACCGCGAGGGAGACGATATCTATTTTGCCGGCGGTCGCGAACCCGACTACGAACGCCACGATGATCGCTTTCTCTCCCTTTCTCAGGCCTGTTCAATGGGCGATCGCCCCTTTGCCGGTGGCGGGATTGCCTTCCTTCTCGATCAGGATGGCAACGATACCTATATCGCCGACGTATATGGTCAGGGGGTAGGGTACTGGTATTCTTTTGCAGCGCTCGTAGACGCCGAGGGTAACGATGCCTACAGCGTATATCACTATGGCCAGGGAGCGGGAATCCACCTGGCATGCGGCGTACTATGTGACCAACAGGGCAACGATACATATCAGGGATATATACTCACGCAGGGAGCCTCCCATGATTACTCCGTTGGTGTGCTGCTCGACTGCGGCGGCGATGACACCTATTCCGCCGACCACCATTCCCAAGGGCGGGCCATCAATAACGCGGTAGCGCTACTGATCGACAGCAGCGGTGACGACTGCTATTTCGCCCGCCAGCCGCAACGCTGCCAGGGCGTCGGCAATATGGGCGGCGACCGCGAGTACGGCAGCCTGGCCATTCTGCTCGACCTGGATGGAAGGGACTATTTCTCATGCGGAGCACCGAACGATGCCGCGCTCCTCAGACCGTCAGAAGGAGTGGTCTACGATTACTCGAAATCCACCGCAACGGGGCGGAAGAATGAGTTTACCGCTGGTCCATAGCCGGGTCACAGCGCTGGGGTTGGTATTGGCCATAGCGATTCTCTCCGCGCGGGCAGATACGTCCCACGACGATATAGCTACTCGCAATTTGCGACAGGCCTCCTTCGACGACTTGATGTTCCATGCCAGTCGCTATGCCACCACCCCCGAAAAACGAAAAATGAAGGACCTGGCACGGGCCGAACTCAAAAAACGCGGTGCGCGGTCTCTGCACTACCTGGTTTCTCATTCCTGGATAAGGAATATCTGGTTCACCGTGTATGCCCGGGAGATGGTGGATTACCTCCCTTCCGATCAGGGTGTTCCGGTCCTTCTTGAGCTGCTGGATGCACCGCGCCCGGAGGTACGCAAGACGGCGGCCTTTCTTCTGGGATTCTACCACGTACCCGAATACGCTGAGCGTCTACTGCCGCTTCTGGAGGATAAGGATGTTGCCGGTGCCGCTATTCGGACGCTCGGCAAGTGGCAGGCGGAATCCGCCCTCAGCCGGATCACGGTTTTTCTCGAGGACGACAACGAACGGCGCCGCATTCTTGCCGTGAATGCGCTCGGCGACATCGCCTCGCCGAAAGCCATCCCTTCGCTGCTGAGAATGCTCGACGATCCAGCATGCACGGTTCGACGTGCGGCAGTGCGCGCCCTGGTGAAAATTGGACGGCCGGCCGAACGACCCGCCCTTCGCGAGCTGGACCGCAGTCGAGGACGCAAGCGGCGCGAAGTCATTCGAGTGCTGGCATATCTGCGCTCCCGCAGGGCGGTACCCCGTCTGCTCCGCCTGTTATCCAGTGCGGACTGCGCAACCGCAGCGGACGCTGCACGTGCACTTGCAATGATACAGCCATCTCGTTTTGTGGCACGGAAAAAGGCGGTCCTCGCCCGCTGCGGCAAGTGTCCTTGCCTGACTCTTGTAGCAGCGGGATTCCCTCCGCTGGAACAACGCGACTGAAGAATGAAAAGCTCGGGTAAAGCATCACGCACGGCTGCCGGAGATCAGGCATCACCTTGGGCGGTGATCTTTGATTGGGACGGCGTAATCGTGGAGTCCTCCGATGCCCACCAGAAAAGCTGGGAACTTCTTGCCGCTGAAGAAGGGCGTTCATTGCCCCCCGATCACTTCCAGCAGGGGTTCGGCATGAAAAATCCTGAGATTATCCGTGATCTGCTGAAATGGACCGACAACGCAATCGATATCGAGCGCCTGTCCAGAAGAAAAGAAGAGCTGTACCGGAGGATCATACGGGAACAAGGCCTGCGACTTGTGCCCGGCGCAGTCCACCTCCTTGCGGAACTGCAGGCCAAATCGGTGCCCATGGCCATTGCTTCGTCCACAGAACGGAAGAACATTACCCTGATAATGAGGCTGTACCTGCCACGCATATGGTTTCCCGTTCTGGTGACAGCGGAAGACGTGAAGCGCAGCAAGCCGGAACCGGATGTCTTCCTTACTGCCAGTCACCGTCTCGGCGTACCGCCGGAGTCCTGCGTCGTTGTTGAAGACGCCCCCGCCGGGATAGCGGCTGCCCGCCGCGCCGGCATGAAGGCGGTAGCTGTAGCCACCACCCGGCCAGCTGAAATGCTGGCCGACGCAGACATGATCGTCCCTGATCTGACTGCGCTCGACACGCAAGTACTGGCCCGCCTCGCGTCCCGGGCGCATCCCTGATAATCCGCAACGTCGCCGATTGAGCGGGTCCCGCCGATTCAGCCGGTACATGCGGGATCGGAATCCACGGCACGGCCGAAATTGCGCTGTAA
>QNAJ01000127.1 GCA_003641465.1 Verrucomicrobiota bacterium
GGTGTGCCCGGAAAGGAAAAGCCAGCCCAAGCCGGTGCGGTGTAGTGACGTGGGGTCGGTGTGACTTCCGGCGGCACGGGTAAGACCAGGACTGTGTCATGGCACGGTGAACGCAGTTCTGGCGGGGAATCGCGACTACATCCGGTCGGAAGGCAGGACGAGGATGCCATAGGAATTCGAGTAGCACCTGCCGGACCAGTAGTTGGTGATCTGGGGGTTGAGATTTTCCGCTGTCTGCAGTACAGCCCGGAACTCGGTGATCCCGGGTTCGGGGAAGTAATAGCTGGGCACGGAGACAGTGGCCCGCAAGGCGTGGCCGGGGGGCAGTTCAATGACGTCGCGGCGGGTGAAGAAGCGGGCGGAGGTGACCTCGTGGACCGTGGAGTCCCTCCGACCGTTCGGGTAGATCCATACCAGTTCGATGCGCGGGTTGCGCGGCAGGGTCACCGGATAGCCGTTCCGGTTGTAAATCAGGATATCGAATCGGATGGGTTGTCCCAGCCTCACGGTTTGAGAGAGAGGGCGGATTACTACCTCCAGACCGTCTTCGCCCTCAGGAGGCAGGTTAGGGCCGATACGGCTGGGCCGGTAATTTTCCGGCAGGCTGGTACAGGAAACCAGCAGGAGCGCGGCGGCCGCAGCGGGCAGAGGCACCAGACATTTCGCGGAATGTTGGCGTTGCTTCTTCATGGCGCAGCTTGCGTCAGCTTTATGGACAGCAGGTTCCGTTCCAAACTACTGATTCCGCAGCTCGCTCCCCACGTGGCTTTCCCGCAGTAGCTTACAAGCCTTCCCTCCATTGAGACCAGAGCCGACGGAAACGGCTGACGTAGATCATCTCGAACAGTTTCTCCTTGCCGGGGAAAAGACGCTCGGCCTCCCAGCGGAGCTGCTCGATGCGGATGGCGATGTCCACCCAGGGAAGATCGGTATTGAGGATCAGCCGCGAGATCTCGTCGGCTTTGGCCTGGAATTCACGCAGCAGAAGATTTTCCCTCGCCAGAGCGCGTTCCACCGCGGCGGACGGGTGGAATGGATTGGACGACGAGCAATTCACTATAACACTATCGGATGACCGGGACGGCGTTTCAAGCGTACGGCGTCAGCCTGTTCTTGTTCGCTGGCGGCCGCGGCGATATAGTGACTGGGGTGGGACATCGGAGGGGTGCAGTGGCGGCGGGTCTGGAACATCTGTGGCAGCTCATCTCCGGTTGGGTGCAGGACACGCTCGGCGTGCCCCCGAGCGTGCTGTCCAAGATAATGTGGAGTGCCGCAGTACTGATGGGGATCCTGGCAGTGCGGTGGGTGGTGGCCCGCATAGTTGACCGTCGCGTCAAGGAGCCTGCCCGCCGCTACATCATCATCAAGACGGTCAGTTACCTGCTGGGCTTTGTCCTGGTGTTGGCGTTGATCCGGATCTGGCTGGGAGGCGTGAGTGGGCTGGCGGCCTACTTTGGGATAGTGTCTGCGGGACTGGCGATCGCTCTGCAGGATCCTCTGACTAATATCGCCGGCTGGATTTTTATCAGTATGCGTAAACCCTTCGTGCTGGGCGACCGCGTGCAGATCGGATCGCATGCCGGAGACGTGGTAGACATCGGCCTGTTTCAGTTTTCCATCGTGGAGGTGGGCAACTGGGTGGATGCCGAGCAATCCACCGGCCGGTTGATCCATCTGCCCAACGCGTCGGTCTTCCGCGAGGCGGTGGCTAATTACACTCAGGGTTTCAATTTCATCTGGAACGAGGTGCCGGTGGTGGTGACGTTCGAGAGCAACTGGAAGAAGGCCAAAAAAATACTTTCCGAAATCGCGCAGCGCTACACGGCGATCAAGAGCGAGCACGCTGCCGAACAGGTACGCCGGGCGGCGAGTAAATTTCTGATTTACTTTCAGCATCTCACACCTATCGTGTGGACTTCGGCGATTGACTACGGAGTCAAGTTGACCATTCGATATCTTTGCCATCCCCGACAGAGGCGGTCTTCGGAGAGTGCCATTTGGGAGGCTGTCCTGGAGGAGTTTTCCAAGTGCCCGGACATTGATTTTGCCTATCCCACCCAGCGGTTTTTCGACAACGTCCGCGAAGGCAAGCCGCGCCTGCGGCCGGCGGACGAAGGAAGGTGAGTCATCCGCCGGACGATGAGAATCATTGTCTGCATGGATTCGTTCAAGGGGACCCTGAGTGCTGCCGAGGCGTGCCGGGTGGCGGCCGAAGGACTCAGGCAGGGCCTGCCCGAGTGCGAGATCATGTCCGTTCCCTTGGGAGACGGCGGTGAGAGCACCGCATCGGCCCTGGCCCGCGCTCTAGGCGGGCAATGGAGATACCGTACGGTGACCGGGCCTCTGCCGGAAATGCGCGTACGGGCCGGATGGGTACTGTTCGAGGAGGGCGGCGATCGGAAGGCGGTGGTGGAGATGGCGCAGGCCAGTGGCATGATCAGGCTGAATGCTGCAAGTTTGGATCCCATGCGGACCACCACGCGCGGCACGGGGGAGCTGCTGCGTTCGGCGATTGAGGAGGGGGTAAAGCATATCTATCTGGGCGTCGGGGGCAGTGCTACCGTCGACTGCGGGACGGGTGCGGCGGCGGCGGTGGGCTGGCGGTTTCTCGACGGCGCCGGGAGGGAAGTTGTTCCGTGCGGGGGCAACCTGCGGCGTATCGTGCGGTTGGTGCGGCCGCCTGAACTGAGACTGCCTCCCGTGGAGGTTCTGTGCGATGTGGACAACCCACTCTGCGGGGAAAGGGGGGCGGCGCGGGTGTTTGCGCCTCAGAAAGGGGCCGGACCGGCACAGGTGCGGGAGCTGGAGGCTGGGCTGGAACACATGGCGCACCTGATTGAAGAGCAGCTCGGCGTCGCGGTGCGCGACTTACCCGGTGCGGGGGCTGCGGGGGGACTGGGGGCGGGTGCAGTGGCCTTCATGGGGGCCCGGCTGACCCGGGGTATAGAGACCGTGCTCCGCATCACAGGTCTGGAGAGAATGGCCCAAGGAGCGGATTGGCTGGTAACCGGAGAAGGCAGCTTCGACGAGCAGTCGCTGATGGGAAAAGTGGTCAGTGGGGTGGCGGAGCTGGCACGACGCGCGGGGGCACGCACGGCGGTGCTGGCGGGCCGCGTGCAGCTCAGTCCGGAACATTATCCTCCCGGAGTGAAGGTCGTGGTCGCTTGCTCCCCACCGGAGGCATCGCCGCCGGAGTCGGCGGAGCGGGCGCGGGAGCAGCTGTTTCTCGCGGCGTGTGAACTGGCGCGAATGATTTCAGCGGATTCTGCTGGCTGAGGACGACCTCGGCGCCGGGAACGTGACCGCTGTCTTCGGCTCCTTTCCCCCGGATGCTAGAATGGGATTCCGGGAGGGAAAGGAGGCGAGGATGAGGAGCAGTCGGTATCCGTCGTCATGCCGGTTATGGTGCGCCGTCTGTGTGCTGGGCCTGATGCCGTGGGCATCTCTCGGTGAGCTGACGCCTGTGCCGGTGTGGAATCAGTTGACCTGCGGCAACGATGCTATCCCGTGGCCGGAAGGCTACCCGACCTCGTCCTGGTCCTTCAGCGCCGAACATATCAACGAGGAGACCTACGTAGTGTTACGCAACGGGTCACACTCATCTCTCAATGTAACCTGCCTGCTGTACGACGGGAATGGGTTCTTCATGGGTGAGGGAGCGGCCGCGGTTCCGACGGGACAGATCGCCGTGATACGGAGCACGGAGATTGTGCAGGCACTGTATGGAGTCCGCGGCCACGGCTATCTGGTGGGGAACAAAGAGGGCCTCACCAACGGCAGCCTCACCCTGCTGGATCTCGGCAGCCTGATCTACACGACCTCATGGGTGCACGAGGTCACCTTCAACGCATGGCCGGTTACGGGAGCCTGTACCAGTCCCGTCGAGTGGCCCTACTGGGAGATACGCGGGCCCATCACGGCGGACGGAAGCTGGGAATACGGCGCGGACTGTTACACCGACCTGAGATTGGCCAACTGCGGGACTTCGGCGGTGAATCCGCATCTGACCATGTACAACCGGTCCGGCCAAGTTGTTGTGGATCGCGATCTGTCGCCTGTCGCACCCGGCCAGACCATGTTTCTGCCGCTTCACATGTACTATGTGGGGACCGACGTATACGGCCGGGCGCGTATTACCTGGTCGCCTCCCGATCAGCCTCTGCGCGTCTCCGGACGGTTGTTCTGTAATTCGGGCAGCGACTGCCGTTCTCTCAAGCGGTATGCCGCGGCGATCCCGGGTGAATGTATTTCCACGGGATTCGTGGTTCCATACTGGGAAGGATTCTTCGTGGGTACATCCACCACGCGGTCCACGCGGACGCTGCTGGCGGTCTCCAACCCCCATACGGACTGCACCGCTTATGTCAGCCTCTGGTGGACGAACATGCTGGTCGGTACGCAGGGTACGTGGTCGGTGACCGTCCCACCAGGTGGGGCGCAGGTGCTGGATATCACCGATATCGCAGCCTCCGGAACCAACGGTTACGGCTGGGCGCGGTTGAGCGCGTGCAGGTATCCCACGGCGGATTCCCTGACGGTAAACGCGTGGTGTTACCTGAGGCAGGAGGGGCGTCAGACGGCCTACCCTTACCATATTGATCGGTCGGCCTGCTGGGTTCCCCTGGACGGCCCGGAGGCTTCCCCGCTCTATTTCGACTACTGGCAACAGAAGGCCAGCGGAAGCGGTGACTTCGATCGTTTCACACAGTACCTGTTCACGAATCCGGGTACGGGGGAGACCGCGGTGAGCGTGGTTTTCACCTCAACCTCGGGGCAGCGGTGGACCAACACGGTCACGGTTCCCGCCGGAGGATTCACCTACTTCAACTCCCACACGGTGGTTACGAACGCTGGCACCAACGTTGTGGAAGGTTACGCCGTCGTATTCTGGACCAATGCCCCGGAACTGGAGGTCTGGTCGGTACTCGTGCAGGAGCATGGGGAGGGCGGTTTTTATCGTCAGGCCGCATGGGCGACGATCCCCAAGTCGGCCGCTGTGGACTGGATTCCGTGCAGCACCGGAGATTGCCGCGGGGTGGAAGCGGCCGTAGAGGGCTCGGGTA
>QNAJ01000128.1 GCA_003641465.1 Verrucomicrobiota bacterium
CACTATGGGCGCATTTGTCCTATTGAGACTCCCGAAGGACCGAATATCGGGCTGATTTCGTCGCTCAGTTCATACGCGCGCGTGAACGAATACGGGTTTATCCAGACGCCGTACCGCAAGGTCAAGAACGGACGGGTGACCGACGAGGTTGAGTATCTGACGGCGGACGAAGAGGAAGGTTACGTCATTGCGCAGGCGAATGCGCCGATTGATGAAAAGGGTCGTTTCACCAGCGATCGTATATCGGTACGCTACCGTGGTGAATTTCTGGAGGTTGCGCCGGACCGTGTGGACTACATGGATGTTTCGCCGAAGCAACTGGTAAGTGTCGCTGCGAGCCTGATTCCGTTCCTGGAGCACGACGACGCCAACCGGGCACTGATGGGATCCAACATGCAGAGGCAGGCGGTCCCCCTGATGGTTACGGAGCCGCCGCTGGTTGCAACGGGCATGGAAGAGAGGGTGGCGCGCGATTCGCGTGTGGTCTGTGTGGCGCAACGGAGCGGGAAGGTGGCTTACGTTTCGGCGGACAAGATTATCATATCGAAAGACGGGCGGCGTCCTACGCGGCGGACGCCCAAGTCGGACTATCAGGTCTATCATTTGCGCAAGTTCATGCGGTCCAACGGCGGCACCTGCTACAACCAGAAACCGATCGTCAGGGTCGGCCAGAAAGTGAAGAAGGGACAGATCATCGCGGACGGGCCGGCCACCTCTGGGGGCGAGCTGGCATTAGGCCGCAATGTGCTGGTGGCCTTCATGCCTTGGGGTGGGTACAACTTTGAGGATGCCATTCTGATCAGCGAGAAGCTGGTGAAGGAGGATGTGTACACATCCATTCATATTGAGGAATTCGAGTGTGGGGCCCGCGATACCAAGCTGGGTCCCGAAGAGATTACCCGTGACATACCCAACGTCGGTGATGAAGCGCTCAAGAATCTGGACCACGGCGGCATTGTGCGGGTGGGGGCTGAGGTCAAGCCGGGCGACATCCTCGTCGGAAAGATTACGCCCAAGACCGAGACCGAGCTGACTCCGGAGGAGCGCCTTTTACGTGCGATCTTCGGCGAGAAGGCTGCGGACGTGCGGGATACTTCACTGCGGGTGCCCAGTGGTACGTCGGGAATCGTAATGCGGGTGAAGATTTCGGCGCGCAATCCGGTTCGGCGGACCAAACTGACCCAGGCGGAGAAGGCGCGTCATGCCAAAGCGCTCAAGGAGGAATACAAGGCCAAGAAGCAGGAGCTGATGGAGAAGCTCACCGAGGCGCTGAGCAACATTCTGCTGGGGGAGAAGATCCCTCTGGATGTAGTGGACATCGAGACCGGCGACATAATAATTCCGGCCAATCGCAAGATCACCAAGACGTTGTTGAGGAAGCTGGCGGCGGCGTACGACCATATTTCGATTGATCCCAGTCCCATCCAGATCAAGATCCAGGGGGTTATTGATGAATACGCCGCGAAGATAGCCGATCTGGAAGCTGATCAGGAGCGCGCCCTGGAGCGTCTGGAGAGCGGCGACGAAATAGATCCGGGCATCATCAAGCAGGTGAAGGTGTATGTTGCCAGCAAGAAGAAGCTGGCGGTTGGCGACAAGATGGCGGGGCGTCACGGCAACAAAGGGGTCATCGCCAAGATACTGCCGGAGGAGGATATGCCGTTCCTGCCTGATGGGACGCCGGTGGAGATTGTGTTGAATCCGCTGGGAGTCCCCTCGCGCATGAATGTAGGGCAGATTCTGGAAACGCATCTCGGTCTGGCGTGTAAAGCGTTGGGGCTGTACGTGTCCAGTCCGGTATTCGATGGGGTGTCGGAAAAGAAGATTCGAGACCTATTGCAGCAGGCGGGGGTTGCGGAGGATGGCAAGACGGTTCTGTATGACGGCCGGACCGGCGAGCCGTTTGATCAGAGGGTGACGGTGGGCTACATCTACATGCTGAAACTGCATCATCTGGTCAGCGACAAGATTCATGCGCGCGCGGTGGGTCCCTACTCGCTGGTCACGCAGCAGCCCCTGGGTGGTAAGGCCCAGTACGGCGGGCAACGGTTCGGTGAAATGGAGGTCTGGGCCATGGAGGCCTACGGTGCAGCCTATGCCCTGCAGGAGCTGTTGACGGTGAAGAGCGATGATATCCGCGGGCGCACCCGGATATATGAGTCCATCGTGAAGGGGACAAACACACTGGAGGCCGACCGGCCGGAATCGTTTAACGTGCTGGTCAAGGAGCTTCAGAGTCTGGCGCTGGACGTACAGATAGGCAGTCATTCGAAGACACCGGCTTTGTAATGCTGCATAGTTGGAAGCGATCGGGAGGGTGATAACCGTGGCGCAAGAAAGCACAGCAATTGCGGATCTGCTTGCTCCGGAGGAGGGATTTGACTTTGTCCGCATATCTCTGGCGTCTCCGGAGACGATTCGCTCGTGGAGTCGAGGGGAAGTCAAGAATCCCGAGACGATTAACTACCGCACTTTCAAACCCGAAAAAGGGGGACTGTTTTGCGAGCGGATCTTCGGCCCTACCAAGGACTGGGAATGCAGTTGCGGTAAGTATAAGAGGATCAAGCACAAGGGCGTGATCTGCGACCGCTGTGGGGTGGAGGTGACCCACTCGCGTGTCCGCCGCGAGCGTATGGGTCATATCGAGCTTGCCGTGCCGGTATCCCACATCTGGTTCTTCAAGTGTACCCCCAGCCGCATGGGGCTGGTGCTGGACATGACTGCGCGCGAGCTGGAGCGGGTGCTGTACTACGAGGACTATATGGTCGTTGACCCGGGCGATACGCCTCTGAAGGAAAAACAGCTGCTCAACGAGATCGAGTATCATGAGGCGCTGGAACGGTATGGTGACGGGTTTGTTGCCAAGATGGGTGCCGAGGCAGTCCGGGACGTAATGAAGAAGATTGACTTGGAGGAGCTGTGGCATGAGCTCCAGGCCGAGATGCAGGGCACCAGAAGCCGGCAGACCCGCAAGAAGCTGGTCAAGCGGATGAAGCTCATCGAGGGTCTGCTGCAAAGTTCGGCGCGGCCGGAGTGGATGATCCTGGAAGTCTTGCCGGTAATCCCGCCTGACCTGCGTCCGCTGGTGCCTCTAGAAGGAGGCCGTTTTGCGACCTCGGATCTTAATGACCTGTACCGGCGAGTAATCAACCGGAACAACCGGTTGAAGAACCTGTTTCAGTTGAAGACTCCGGATGTGATCATCCGGAACGAGAAGCGGATGTTGCAGGAGGCGGTGGACGCCCTGCTGGACAACGGGCGCCATGGCCGGCCGGTTACCGGCGCGGGGAATCGTCCCCTGAAGTCGCTGAGCGATATGCTCCGGGGAAAGCAGGGCCGATTCCGCCAGAACCTGCTGGGCAAGCGGGTGGATTACTCCGGCCGCTCGGTCATTGTTATCGGGCCGGAGCTGAAGCTGAGTCAATGCGGTCTTCCCAAGAAGATGGCGCTGGTGCTGTTCGAGCCGTTTATCATCCGCGGTCTTAAGGAGCGGGGCCTCGCACATACGGTCCGGATTGCAAAGAAGATGATCGAGCGTGAGGATCCCGAAGTCTGGGATGTGCTGGATGACGTCACGCGCGGGCATACGGTTTTGCTGAACCGTGCTCCTACGCTGCACCGCCTGAGCATCCAGGCGTTTGAGCCAGTGCTTATCGAGGGTGAAGCCATCCGCATCCATCCGCTGGTGTGTACGGCCTACAATGCGGACTTCGACGGGGACCAGATGGCGGTGCACATTCCGTTGTCAATCGAGGCACAGCTTGAATCGCGTCTGCTGATGCTGGCGCCCAACAACATCTTTTCGCCTTCCAGTGGTAAACCCATCACTACGCCTACGCAGGACATTGCGCTGGGATGCTATTATCTGACCATGCCCTCGCAGCAGGATCGGATACGCTCCCGGGTTGGCGCGGAACAGGAGGGGCGCGAGAGCCTGCCCATTCTGGCGGATGCCGATGAGGTTCACACTGCCTACGATGAAGGTGTGTTGAAGATTCACGACCGCATACGATTCCGGAATCCGGATCATGGTCGTGAGACCCGTTACGGTGATTCTGAGCACACGGTGATCGAAACCACGGTCGGGCGGGTGTTCTTCAACGAGTTGTGGCCGGATTCGCTGGGATTCTATAACGGGACGGTTACCAAGAAGGTGCTCGAGGAGATGATCTGGAACTGCTATCAGCTGGAAGGCCACGAGGTGACCGTTGCGGTACTGGATGAGCTGAAGAGGCTGGGCTTTGAGTATGCCACGCTGGGAGGCATCTCCATTGCGATGACCGACATGGTGATACCTCCGGAGAAGGAGAAAATCATCGGTAATGCCCGGCGTCAGATCGAAGAAGTGGAGAAGCAGTACCGGAATGGACTGATTACCGATGGTGAGAGGTACAACAAGATCATAGATATCTGGACCCACAGCACTGAAGAGATTTCCAATGTGCTGTTCAGCGCTATGGAGTTCAATGCGGGGCGGCCGGAGACCAACCCGATATTCATGATGGTCGATTCAGGGGCGCGGGGTAGTCGCCAGCAGATCAGACAGCTGGCGGGTATGCGCGGGCTGATGGCGAAACCTTCGGGTGAAATCATTGAGAGACCCATCCTGTCCAACTTCCGGGAAGGTCTCAGCGTGCTGGAATACTTCATCAGTACCCATGGTGCGCGGAAGGGGCTGGCGGATACGGCGCTTAAGACAGCGGATGCCGGGTACCTGACGCGGAAGCTCGTGGATGTCTCCCACGATGTCATCATCGTGGAGCAGGATTGTAATACGCTTAACGGCATTGAGGTCTCTGCACTCTACGAAGGGGACGAAGAGCTGGTGCCCTTGGAGCGCCGGATAATCGGGCGGACAGCATTGGATGATATCCGGGACCCGCACACGAAGGAACTCGTGGTGGCGGCGGGCCAGGAAATTGATGAGAAGGCGGCGGAACGCATTGTCCGGGCGGGAATCGAAAGTGTTCGGATCCGGAGTGCGCTTACCTGTGAAGCTTATCGCGGTGTGTGCGCACGCTGCTACGGCCGGAATCTGGCTACCGGCAGGCCGGTCGAGC
>QNAJ01000129.1 GCA_003641465.1 Verrucomicrobiota bacterium
GAACTGAGCGACGAAATCAGCCCGATATTCGGTCCTTCGGGAGTCTCAATAGGACAAATGCGCCCATAGTGGCTGGGATGCACATCACGCACCTCGAATCCCGCCCGCTCCCGGCTCAGCCCTCCCGGTCCCAGCGCGCTCAAGCGGCGTTTGTGGGTAAGCTCCGACAACGGGTTCGTCTGATCCATGAACTGGCTCAACTGGCTGCGCCCGAAGAAGTCCTTGATCACCGCCGCCAGCGCCTTGGGATTGATGAGCTTCTGTGGCGTCAGTTTCTCCACCGTGGTGTCAAAAATGGTCATCCGCTCCCGGACCAGACGCTCAGTGCGCGCTAGCCCGACGCGGCATTGGGCCTGCAGAAGTTCTCCAATGGTCCGTACCCGGCGCGTCCCCAGATGATCAATGTCGTCCACCGATCCCTCCCCGCGCCGCAGGTTTATCAGGTAGCGCACCGCTGCAACCAGATCTTCCCTTTCAAGTACCCGGCTCGCCCGGCTCCGGTCCAGACCAAGCTTCTGCTGGACCTTGTATCTCCCCACCCGTCCCAGGTCATACCGCTTGGGATCGAAAAACAACCTCTTCAGCAACTGCCGTGCATTGGCCTCCGTGGGCGGATCTCCGGGGCGAAGACGGTGATAGAGCTCCTTGAGCGCCTCCACCTCGCTGTGAGTCGGATCCTTCTGCACCGTCTTCAGGAAAATCCCCTCATCCCAGGAAATGTTTATCACTTGAACCTTACGTTCACCCGCGGCGGCCAACTGTTTCGCCAGATCCCGACTCAGCGGCGTGTAGCGGGTCGCCACAACTGAACGCCCGTCTGCGGAAATCACATCATTGCGCAGAACCCGGCCCTCAAGATCTTCATCCTTGGGAAGCGGGGAGAGTTTCAGCTCCTCAAACTTGTAGTAGAGGCCCAGCAGCTCGTCGTCCGAGCCGTAGCCCAAAGCACGCAGGAATGTTGACACCAGGAACCGCCGCCGACTCCGCCGACTGTCGAGGTAGACATAAAGAATGTCTGAGGGATCAAACACCACCTCCAGCCAGGACCCGCGATCAGGGATTATGCGAAATGAATAGAGTACCGCCCCGCTCGAATGTACCGACTGCTCGTAGCAGATGCCCGGCGACCGGTGCAGCTGACTGACCACCACCCTCTCAGCTCCGTTGATGACAAACGAACCCTGCTCAGTCATCAGGGGGATTTCCCCCATGTAAACTTCATCCTCGGTCACATCGTCCCCATCCCGCAGCCGGAAAGTCACCCGCAGCGGAGCGGCATAAGTCTGTCCTTCGTCCAGGCACTCCTGAGGAGTCAGCTTCGGCTCCCCAATCTCATACTTGACGAAATCCAGAACATAACGCCCGTCATAGCTCTCAATGGGAAAGACCTCCTTGAATACCGCCTGCAATCCGACCGGCTTGCGCCGGTTAGGAGCCGTATCCTTCTGGAGGAATTCCCTATAGGACGACAGCTGGACCTCAATGAGATCCGGCATGTCAATCACCGGTTGCAGCCTGCCGAAATTTAACCGCTCAACCATAGCACCGGGTCCCCTCCGGATTCCAAGGCTGCCTGTCTACCTACTTGATCTCCACCTTGGCGCCCGCCGCCTCCAGCTTCTGCTTGATGGTCTCCGCCTCCTCCTTCGACACCCCTTCCTTGACGGGCTTAGGCGCCGATTCCACCAACTCTTTGGCCTCCTTCAGTCCCAGCGAGGTCAGGGCACGCAGCTCCTTGATCACCTGGATCTTCTGGGGACCGACTTCGGCCAAAATCACATCGAATTCGGTCTTCTCGGGAGCAGCCTCGCCGCCTGCCGCCGGAGCCTGCCCGGGCGCCGCCGCTACCGCAACCGGAGCCGCCGCTGAAACCCCGAACCGCTCCTCAAGAGCTTTTACCAGATTGGCAAGCTCCAGAACGGTGATGCCCTCCAGCCACTCAATGAATTCAGCCATCTTCCCTTCCACTTTGGGCTCTTTGGCTTCCTTCTGTTCCACCTGTTCCGTTCCTGTCTCGCTCATCTTGCCTTCCCTCCTTCTCTCGCAGTCATAACCCGATCACAAACTAGTCGCCGGCCCCCTTCTTCTCCTCAATCGCCCTGAGCACGTACAATAGCCGGACCAGCATCTGGTTCAAGCAGCCCACCAGCCCAGTCATCGGAGCAGCCACACTCCCCACCACGCGAGCTATCATCTCCTCCCGCGAAGGCAGCTTGGCGAGCTCTTCGACTTCTTCGGCCGTCAGAATTCTCTCTCCAATGAAGGCGCAGCGGATGGACGGCTGCTGATTCTCCTCAATGAACTGCCGCAATGCCTTGGACACAACTGTAATATCACCCTCACCGTAGATCAGCGCATTCGGGCCTTCCAGCCATCGGCCCAGCTCTTCCGGCAATCCCGCTTCGCGGATCGCCAACTTGAACAGCCGGTTCTTTACAACCTGCATCCGAGCCCCGGCACCCCGCAGCCGAGCACGCAACTCAGTGGTCTTGGCCACATTCATCCCGCTCGGATCGGCCAACACCCCGAACCGGGCCGCACGCAGCCGCTCCAGATACTCCCGTACAATGCTTCTCTTTTCCGGACGCACTTCTGCTATCACGACGCATACTCCTGCGGATCAATCCGCAAACCAGGTCCCATGGTACTGCTGACGGTACAGCGGCGGACAAACTCCCCTTTCGCTGCCGCTGGCCGAGCCGCCTTCACCGCCTGAATTACCGCACGGCAATTCTCTACCAGTGCCTCGGATGAAAAGGACAACTTGCCGAAGGGGACACTCACATTGCCATGCCGGTCCATCTTGAACTCCACCCGTCCCGCCTTGAACTGCTTCACGGCGGTGGCCACATCTTCTGTGAGCGTGCCCGCCTTCGGATTCGGCATCAGTCCCCGCGGCCCCAGTATCCGGCCCAGTTTGCGCAACTCCCGCATAGAGTCGGGAACCGCGATCGCCACGTCGAAATCGGTCCACCCATCGCTCACTCGCTTAATCAGTTCCGCCAGTCCCACTTCATCCGCTCCCGCCGCACGTGCGGCTTCCGCCGCCGGCCCGTCGGCAAAAACCACCACACGCACCGGCTTGCCGGTCCCGTGCGGCAGATTCACCGTCCCCCTGACCATCTGATCCGACTTCGTGGGATCTACCCCCAGACGAAAAGCGACTTCGGCCGTCTCATCGAAGCGAGTAAAAGAGTGTTCTTTCAGAAAGGCGATCGCCTCCGGCAAGGTGAAAACCTTGCCCGCCGGGACCGCTTCCCGCACCTGCTGATACTTCCTGCCGCGACGTGCCACTGCGCTTACTCCACCTGAATACCCATGCTACGGGCAGTGCCCTCGATAATCCGAACCGCATGTTCCAGATCCTGCGCGTTCAAATCCTTCATTTTCAGCCGGGCGATTTCTTCCACCTGCTGCCGGGTCACCCTACCTACCTTCTCCCGGTTGGGCGTACCTGAACCCTTGGCAATCCCCGCCGCCTTCTTCAAGAGTACTGCCGCCGGCGGACTCTTGATCTCAAAAGTAAAGGACCGGTCCTGGTAGACCGTAATCACCACCGGCACAATCATCCCCGCCTGATTCTGGGTAGCGGCATTGAACGCTTTGCAAAAATCCATGATGTTCACGCCGTGTTGCCCCAGCGCAGGCCCCACCGGCGGCGCCGGATTGGCCTGCCCCGCCGGAATCTGCAACTTGATCTGTCCCACAATCTTCTTGCCCTTGGGCGCCGGCATATCGCTCCCTGCCTCCTACTCACCCCGCTCCACCTGCCAGTACTCCAGTTCCACGGGAGCGGTTCTTCCGAAAATGGAAACCGAAACCTTAAGCTTTCCCCGTTCCGGATCAACTTCCTCAATAACACCGCTGAAATTGAGAAACGGCCCGTCAGTGATTTTTACTGTCTCACCGGGCTCGAACGTAACCTTCGGCTTGACGGTCTTCTTCTTTTCTTCCACCTGAGCCAGGATTACCGCTACCTCGTCATCCCGCAGAGGCACCGGACGATCCCCTCCGATGAAGCCGATCACCCCGCTGGTATTCCGGATGAAATACCAGGGCTTCTCCATCAGATTGCCACTGTCATCATAGAGAGCCATATGCACCAGCACGTACCCCGGGTAGAACTTTCGCGTCGTCGTCGTCTTGCGGCCGTGCTTCACCTCCGACACCTTCTCGGTCGGGATCAGGACCTTGTCAATGTATTCCTCCACGCCCTCAACCTTCCGGCGTTTCTCGATACTCTCCTTAACCTTGTATTCCTGCCCGGAAAGGGCATGCAGCACGTACCATTTCTTTTCCATGGTAAGGCAAACCACCTGCGCTTATCGGATGATGTATCGCAGTACACCCGCGATCAGTGCGTCGCTCGCCCCTACATACACCGCCAGAATCAAAGTCGCCGTGATAACCACCACGGTGGACCCCAGCAGCTCCGGTCGCGTCGGCCAAACGCATTTCTGGAGCTCCACCTTTACCTCACCGGCAAAACGCGCTACCGCCGCCGGTATCTCTCTTATCTTCTTCACACTCAACATTCCCCCCCGACCTGCCCGAATACTAAATGGCAGGCCAGGAGGGACTCGAACCCCCAACACCCGGTTTTGGAGACCGGTGCTCTGCCAGGTTGAGCTACTGGCCTACCGACCTCTCCGCCCGATCACTTCACCTCTCGGTGCAGCGTGTGACGCCTGTCGAACCGGCAAAACTTCTTCTTCTCCAGCCTGCCCGGCGTCTTCCGCTTGTCCTTAGTCGTCGTGTAATTGCGCCGGCCGCACTCAGTACAAGCCAATGTTATTATCTCACGAGGCATACATTACGACTCCTGCTCGCCGCGATATCCCGCGTACCGGCGCAGCTGTTGCCCACCAGCCTATTCGAGGATTTCGGTCACCCTTCCGGCACCGACGGTCCGGCCGCCCTCGCGGATGGCGAAGCGCATGTACTTCTCCATCGCTATCGGCGTAATAAGGGTTACTTCCATATTCACATTGTCACCGGGCATGACCATGTCAACCCCCTCCGGCAACTTCACC
>QNAJ01000130.1 GCA_003641465.1 Verrucomicrobiota bacterium
CCTGCCTGCAGGTACCACATCCGACGGCCGCACAGCCCTTACCTGCACAGGTGTACTCCCGGCTCCCTCCGCCGACTCCGGGCTGACCGCCTCAGCCTGCCTCTCCCGCTCTACCGCTTCGACCGCCGGTTCCTCGCGGCTCAAAGCGATGATCCGGTCGTTCAGGTACCGGATGCGATATGAGATCACCGGCGGATCCACAGCCGGAAACTTCTTCTGGATGGTCTGGTACAGCTCGCGCGCCTTGGAGTATGCCGCAATGGCCTCCTGAGTGCGGCCCGCTGACGCGGCACGGTCGCCGTCAATCAGCGACTGGTATGCCTCCGTCCGCAGAGCCGCCGCCTCATCATCCATCTCAGCCGCTGCATGGCCCACCCCCAGCGCCGTCACCATGATGAGGCCGAGCACGACCAGGCCTGTGCCAGTCAGCTTCCAGCGCCGGCCGTTGTTTCTCGGTAGAGGGTAACTTTTCATGCTGGCTTCACTCCTCTCTCTGAACCTGCCTTTACCTGCCGGAATCGGTCGTCTCACCATAAAGGGTCTTTTCCAGCACCTCGTCCCGGGGGCTTCCCAGACTTACAGATTTTTCATAGAGCCGGCGCGCTTCAGGAAGATTCTGGTCGCCCTTCTCGCACAGCACGACCGCCAGGTTGAAGTACGCTTCCGCCAGGGTGGGATCCAACTCCGCAGAACGGCGGAACTCTTCTTCGGCCTCCGCGCGCCTTCCCAAGGAGTGCAGGACTATCCCGCGGTAGTTGTGCAGTTGCGCGTCATCCGGCGCTTGGGCCACTGCCTGGTCAAGCAGCTCCAAGCCCCTGACGGCATCGTCCCTCCGCCATGCGATGACCCCGGAAAGTCCCAGAGCCTGCGGATTCTGCGGGTCGAGCTGCAGCACCTGCCGGCAATACTCTTCGGCGCTGTCCAGGTCATTCAGTCCGTAACAGGCCACCGCCGCGCCGAGAAGCGCATCCTCGTCCTCCGGTCGCGCCGTCAGAATCTGCTTGTAGGCCTCCAGAGCACCGTCGAAATCCTGGGCTGCTATCAAATCGGATGCTTCGTCCGCGATACGCTGCAGTCGGTCCTGGGCCCCTGTCTCGCCCCCGGCCTCCTTGTCTGCGGCCTCCGCCGTCGTCGGCTCCGGACCGGCCCGCGTCTCCAGGGCCTGCCGCAATGCAGCTATCTCCCGTTCACGTGCCCTCAACTCGTCCTGCAGCTCGACCACTTTTTGCTGCAGCTCCGCAACCACCGCCTTCTCCGTCCTCCGTCGGCGCATGCGCGCTCCCGACTCCAGCTCCCTGACCCGGCGTTGCAGCCGCCTGATCTGCTGCTTCAACCGCTGGTTCTCGACAGCCAGCTTTTCCTTGTCCTGGCGCGTAGCTTCGAGTTCCTGCTTGAAAAAGGAAAAGGCCTTCTGCAGATCGGAAAGCTGCCTCTCCAGGGCCTGGCTCCCCCCATCCCCCAGAGTCGGCGTGGCCATGCACACTACCAGCCATAGTATTCCGGCCGCCTCGGTTCTGGCTCTGATCATAAATCCCCCTTGAAATTCAACACGGTACTCCGTTTCCCTCTGCTGCCGGGTTGCGGTCATATTTACGTCTTCATGGTACCACTTCAAGCCAAAACACCGCCACCGCGGCCTCCATCCGCAGGCAGCGAGCCGGATTGCACCGCCGCGGGCAATTTCGTATTGTGATAGGCCGCCGGCCTGTGTAACACTCAGCTCACACGCCGGCATTCACGGAGCTGTTCAATGACGGCAACCGTACTGATAGCAGCTTTCATTTTCTTTACCGCGGGCTATCGGATCTACGGCCGCTTCCTCGAGCACAGGCTGGGAATCAGCTCGGAGAGATCCGTGCCATCCCGCGATCTGCAGGACGGGGTGGACTACGTGCCAACGCGAAGCCCGATCCTTTTCGGGCACCATTTCAGCTCTATCGCCGGTGCCGGTCCCATCGTGGGACCCATCATCGCCGGATTGGCCTTCGGCTGGCTGCCGGCTCTCTTGTGGATCATCGTTGGGGCGATCTTTGTCGGAGGAGTACACGACTTCTCCTCGCTGGTGGCCAGCATCCGGCACCGCGGCCGGTCTATCGCTGAAATCGCACATGAGTACATGCCGCGCGGCGTCTACCTGGCGTTCCTGATCTTTATCTGGCTGACACTGGTATACGTATTGATCGTGTTTCTGGACCTGGTAGCTGCCGGATTCGCTCCCCCCCAGCCCGAGCTCGCTCAGGCCGGCGGAGCCGTCGCCACCGCAGCCCTCTGCTATATTGTCCTTGCCGTTCTCTTCGGGATCAGCATCTACCGGTTCCGGATTCCCCAGGCATACGGGGCCCTGGTATTCGTGCCCCTCGTCTTTCTGTTCCTGTGGGTCGGCTACCGGTTCCCGCTGACCCCCGACAAGTTGCCGCTGCTATGGCAATCGCCCAGGAAGACCTGGTACGTGATACTGCTGGTATATTGCTTCGCGGCATCCAGCCTGCCGGTGTGGGTGCTGCTCCAGCCGCGTGACTTCCTTTCTTCCTTTCTGTTATATGCCTGCCTTCTCATGGGAGGCGCCGGAATGCTCCTCAGCTCGCTGAAAGGCACCCTTGCGACCCAGTACCCCGCCCTGGTGGCCTGGAAAGATCCCCATCTCGGCTTCATCTACCCCGCCCTTTTCATAACCGTGGCCTGCGGAGCGGTGAGCGGTTTTCACTCACTGGTGGCATCCGGAACCACATCCAAGCAGCTCGATTCGGAGACTTCGGCGCGTCCTATAGCCTACGGCTCCATGCTGACCGAGGGCATCCTCGCCATCGTGGCGCTGGGAACCATCATGATCCTCAGCCGCCGGCCGACTGGTGCGGCTCCGGTCGGCCTCTTTGCTCAGGGTATGGGGAAGTTTCTCTCCGCTGTCGGAATACCTGCTCGTGTGGGAACCGCCTTCGGCCTGCTGGCCATCAGTACCTTCCTGCTGACTACGCTGGACACCGCCACGCGCCTGACGCGCTTCATCTTTCAGGAATTCACCGGTCTGTGGAACTGGGCCGGCCGGATCCTGGGCAGTGTGCTCAGCCTGACGGTAACCGGCGTAGTCGTTTTCCAGAAAATCCGGTCGCCCGACGGAACTCTCATTCCGGCCTGGAAAGCCATCTGGCCCGCATTCGGCACCACCAATCAGCTTCTCGCGGCACTGGCCCTTGCAGTGGTCTACACCTGGCTGCGCCGGAAGGGAAGCAAGGCGTGGTTCATCCTCATTCCGGCCCTGTTCATGGCCGCCACTACGCTAACCAGCCTGGTTCTCCTTTCGGTACGCAACCTGGGAGCCACCGGTAACCGGCTGGTCGGCTGGGTCAGCCTGGGTATGTTGGTGCTGGCGCTGTTTGTTCTCTGGAGTGCGGCCTCCGCGGTTCTGAAGCGTCCGGAGGAGCGGAAAGAGCAAAGGTTCGCATGACGAAAAAATCTTCCAGGGCATATCTCGACCGCGCACGGGAAGTCTTCGACATCGAAATCGAGGCCCTGGAGCGGGTGCGCGACCGACTCGGCGAGGAGTTCTCACGGGCGGTGAACCTGATGTTGGAGGCGCTTTCGCGCGGGGGGAAGATAATCATCACCGGAATCGGCAAGAACCTCCCGGTCGGACAGAAGATCGCCGCCACCCTCACCAGCACCGGCGCACCGGCGGTCTTTCTGCATCCTCTGGAAGCCATGCACGGGGACCTGGGTATCGTGGCCGATGGCGACGTTGTGCTGGCCCTCAGTTATACCGGCGAGACCGAGGAACTCGCCACCCTTTTACCCATTCTCAAACGCAGCGGCGCGCATATCATCGCCGTGACCGGAAACCCGGGAAGCACCCTCGCCTCACATAGCGACCTGGTCCTGAACGTACGCGTGGATAGGGAAGCCTGTCCCTTCAATATGGCTCCCACCGCCAGCACCACCGCCACTCTGGCTTTGTGCGACGCGCTGGCCATGGTGCTTCTGGAAGCCCGGGGATTCCGCAAGGAAGACTACGCGCTGCTCCATCCCGGCGGCGCCATCGGCCGCACGCTGCTCCTGCGGGCCGCCGATATCATGCGCACCGGCGACCGCCTGGCCTGCGTGAAGGTCGGCACCACGGTCAAGGAAGCCATCCTGGCCATGACCAGTGCCCGCGCCGGCTCGGTCGCGGTGACCGATAAGGAAGGCAAGCTCCTCGGAATCTTCACCGACGGCGACCTGCGCCGGCATCTCACCGATAATTCCAACCTCACCGAGCGCCGGATCGAAGAAGTGATGACTCCCGATCCCGTCGCCGTATCCCGCGATGCCCTGGCGGTGGAAGTGCTGTCGGTGTATGAGACCCATGATATTGATGACCTGATCGTAGTGGACGGAGACAACCGCGTGGTGGGCATGATTGATATCCAGGACCTGCCCAAGTTCAAGATATTATGAACCCGGCAGCCAGGCGGCGCGTTTTTCTGATCGTTCTCGATTCGGTAGGCATCGCCCCCGCCCCCGACGCCGCCGAGTATGGTGACGAAGGAGCCGCCACCCTGCCGCATACCGCCGACGCCGTAGGAGGTCTTAACCTCCCTACCCTGCAGGCCATGGGGCTGGGCAACATACCCGAACTGATCGCAGGCGGCCTGCCCATCCGCGGAGTACCACCCGCCTCCCGGCCTACCGCTTCATACGGCGCCCTCTGCGAGCAGTCCGAAGGTAAGGACACCATCACCGGGCACTGGGAACTCGCCGGCATACTCATGCGGCCCGGTTTCACCCTGTTTCCGCCCGGACCGCCGTCTTTTCCGGAGGATCTCGTCCGGGAATTCGAGCGGCGTACCGGAAGGCCGACCATCGGCAACAAGGCCGCCAGCGGCACGGAAATCATTCAGGAGCTCGGCGAGCAGCACATGCGTGAAGGGGCCTGGATCATTTATACCAGCGCCGACTCGGTTTTTCAGATCGCCGCCCATACTGATATCATCCCCTTGGAAGAACTTTACCGCGCCTGCGAAATCGCCCGCGAACTGTGCAA